>JADGAO010000001.1 GCA_015231995.1 Nitrospinota bacterium
GTGTTCAATCGTTGAGACGGGAAAATAAAATCATCGGTTTCGATAGACGATCCGCTGTAGGGGCGACCCACCGGGTCGCCCCTACAAAACAAGGATATACGTTTGGCGATGGGGTTCAACTTCGGAATTAGGGATTAACTATGTTATAAAAAATGTAAAAAGATACTTGACGTGTGCTGGGAATGGGAACAAGATTATATGAACAAAGTAAAATAACTTTGTCGGTGACTGGAGCTTAAACCCGATCACGGAGATTTAAGGTTATGCGTCCTCCAAGCCACACCGCTTGTTTGATAAGCCGTTTTATTGGAATATCGCTTCTTGTCTTAACATTCTTCCTCACCGGTTCGCAAAACGCGATGGGCGTTGTAACGAATGTGATTACCGCTGATGGTTCGCACACCGTGTCTTTTGTAACTTTCTTAAGGAAAGGTGAGCAAAATGCGAAGATTATTATTTGGTTTTGCGATGTTGTTTTTGGTGGCAGGCGCCACGACTGCCCAGGGTGTTGATAAGTGTGGTGACGTAGAATCACCGGGTAATCCTCAAGGCTGTTGCAACAATCTTACTGGTCAGTTTCCAGGCACCGACGGCAATTGCACATGGTGGGCTTGGGCGCAAGCAAAAACCAATTGGGGGATATCTTTGCCTATGCGGAAGCATGCCTCGACATGGGCAAACGAAGCGAAAAAGCCCGGCTCCGGTTTGACCGTTTTATCCCCAACCAATCCTGCGGCAAACACTATCGCCGTAAAGCTTGTCGGTGATGGGTACCCAAGAGGGCATGTCGCATGGGTAACGAGTGTGGATGGCGACTCTGTTACATATTCGGAAATGAATTGCATAAAAGCCTTGCCTGGGAAGCCATTGCACAGAGGGGTAGAAGAAAAAACAAAACCATCCAGTTTTTTTACCGGGGGATTTATATATTTTCTGGAACTCAAAGATTTCTTGAAAACCCCCATGCCTGTATTCGCCGAAAAAGTCGATGGATTTGACGCCCAGTTCAAAATAAAAAATAACAGTTCTTCCAGCATAACAATCGAATCGAGAGCTATCGCGATAAATAAATCCAACGGAATCCATGCGTTCGATTGTTGGTTGGATTCGCAAAGCCATACCATTGCCGCAGGCGCAACTCTCGACTCTGGTGGCGCCCATGCCTGTACGATTAATTCTGTAGGGAACTACTTTGCGGTAGCCAAAGTTATGGTTAATGGCGCCTGGATGGATTTGGGATCGCTCGGTTTTGCTGTGACAGCTATCCCTTTTGAGCCTACTCACAACGTAAGTGGAACAATCCGCGCCAACTCCAACAGCGGCCCGGTATTGCATGGCGTTACCGTTTATCTCGATGGGACTGCCAAGGCGACGACTGATGCCAGCGGAGCATATCGTATTAACGATGTAAGCAAAGGTCGGCATACGCTCAAGTTCATGAAGGATGGGTTTGCCGATCGCTCTCAATCTATCAACGTGACAGGGAATCTGAGGGGGCAGAATTTCTATCTCTTATCAGCTCCAGTTCCGAAATTCACCTACTCTGGCTACATACATAATGGTAGTTTGACCGGCCCCGGATTGGGCGGAGCGACCGTATCTCTCGCCGGGAAAACGGCGACAACGAGCTTTACTGGCTACTTCTCAATTCCTGAGATAACAAGAGGAACTTATCCCCTGAGCGTTTCCAAGTCCGGGTATAATCCCAACCCTTTCACCACCTCGGTTCCCATCACTGGTGCTGTGACTAACGCCAATTGGTACCTTACGGCAATTCCAATTCCGAGATTCACTTATTCGGGCATTATCCATGATGGTAGTTTGACCGGCCCCGGATTGGCGGGAGCGACCGTATCTTTTGCCGGGAAAACGGCGACGACGAGCTCTACCGGCTACTTTTCAATCCCTGAGATACCAGGGGGAACTTATCCCCTGAGCGTTTCCAAGTCCGGGTATGACTCTATCCCCGCCCCCGGCTTTGCTCCTTTGGTTACAATCAATTCCACTATAACTAACGCCAATTGGTGGTTGCCGCGCACAGTGGCGACATACAGCTTCTCTGGCTACATCCACGATGGCAGTTTGAGCGGCCCCGGGTTGGCGGGAGCAACCGTATCTCTCGCCGGGAAAACGGCGACGACGGACTATAGCGGTTGGTTCTCAATATCGGGCATATCGATAGGTAGTTATCCGTTGAGCGTTTCCAAGCCCGGGTATGACTCTATCCCCGCCCCAAGCTTTGCTCCCGTGATTCCCATTAATAGCAACCTGACGAACGCCAGCTATTGGCTACCGCGTCGGCGACCTATAGTCACATCGGTATCACCTTTGAGCGTAACATTAAATCTGTTAACCACGTTTACCGTTTACGGAACTGACCTTAGGGCGGGGATGGCATTTTACATACCAGATTGCGCGGGTGTTACGGACTTATCGGGCGGAACAAGTGTATGGTTATTTAGGTGCACCCCAAGCTACTCAAGAGGTTCAAAAACTGGCGTCATCAAAGACTCTGCTGGTGGAACAATATTGAAGAACTTCAGTGTTATGGTTAACTAGGATTTCTTCGCTTTTCATCCATACGCTCTATACTCTTAACGCCCCTATCGAAGGGGCGTTAAGAAGATGCGGGCGGGTCGCCCGCGCTCCCAGGGGGGGGGGGCGTGGTCAGCGACCACGGGGAAGCTAAAAATAGTTTTCACCCGTCTAATTTCATGGTGACATTATTTGCCTCAACCAAAGTCTTTGCGCCTGGCAAGCAATTGTGGTAAATTCCTTCCCTCCAGCCAAAGACGTTAATGAATTGGCGTCGGGTCTTACGCAATTGTTAACCGTGAACCCCGTCAGGCCCGGAAGGGAGCAGCGGCAACGGAGCTTTCAATGTGTGTGAATCGCCCGGCGCCTTTTTTTGAAATGCGCGAAATCGTTTCACACCCCTCACCCGGTTATTCGCTATCGCTCATGGCTTTACCTTTCCCGCAAGGAGCGAGGATAAAGGCAGATAGGCCCGATAAACTTCTAAACATTTCGGAATGGAAAAGTTGGCATATCCTTCGACAATGAGTTAGAATGCCGGATGGTCTTCGGGGCGTAGCGCAGCCTGGTAGCGTACCTGAATGGGGTTCAGGTGGTCGGAGGTTCAAATCCTCTCGCCCCGACCAATTAAATCAAGCAGTTGCAAGCTTGATTTCACCTCAAAAACAGCGACTGTCCACCAAACTGTCCACCTGCCACTGTCTTGAAGTGTCCTGTCCACTTAACATCAACCTCTTTTGTCCAACAGCCCTACAACCTTTCTTTGCCGGTCAAGCGACGCATGGGTGTACTTCATCGTCATGCGAATGTCCCTGTGACCAGCGGCCTGCTGAATATCCGTAACCGTTGCTCCCCGTGCGGCGAGTTCGGAACAGAACCGATGCCGCAGATCGTGAGGTCTGGCGTTTTCGATTCCCGCTCTTTTGCACGCCCGCTTGAATATGGAATAGAAACCGCTTGCGCTGTACGGCTTGCCAAGACGGCTCATAAACACATATTCCGCCGACCGCATCGAAACCACGCTGGCGTTAGACCGCTTGGCCAATATATCGCGCAACATCGAGTAAACCGTATCGTTCATCGCCACGTCGTGCCGACGGCCATTTTTGTGATCGCCAGCGCCAATGGTGATGATCCGTTTATCCATGTCCACCTGATCCCACCGAAGGTTTATGAGATTGCTCTCTCTCAACCCCGTGTGAACGCCAAGCGTAACAATGGGCGCGACTTCATCCGGCAGGGCCATAAACAGGCGATTAAGCTCATCATCGCTAAGATACCTATCCCTGCCCGGATTCGCGCTTGGTTTCTCGTATCTCGCAAACGGCGATTCCCGCAGATACCCCCACCGCTTGATGGCCAGGTTAAAGGCGTGGTCAAGCATGTTAAGCTCATGCCTAACGGTAGTGGCGCTGATCGGAGCGTCCCCCGTGCGCCGCTTATCCTTCCGCCTCGCGTCAGCGTACTTGCTGAGGATTTCCGGATTAACCTCAGTAAGCTTCAACCCGCCCAATCTTACGATAAGGCTCCTGGCGAGATTCGCCTTGAAACCCAGCGTCTTCGGTCTGTTGGTTTCGGCTACGTATTCAACAAGGTATTTTTCCAAGAGAGCCTTAAGCGTTATGTTGGCTCCGCTTGGTTTTTCAAACCACCTCCCTTCACGAAGTTCCGTGGCGACCTTGTTTCGGATCGCCTCGGCTTCCCTGCGCTTCTCGGTTCTAGTTGAGAACGTGCTTTCCTTTCCATCCTTCCGGACAACAACAAACCAATATCTGCTGTCCTTCCGGCGTTTGAGGAATACGGACGTGTTCATGATGGTTCCTTTCCATGAACGTCCGTTAGGCCGCAGGTTCATTATACATTGAGCCTTTCCAAAATAGCGTCCACGCGGCCAAGTTTTGGCGAAGCAGAATGCCTCTCCATGAACTCATCCAGCCATTCAAGCTTGAACCTGTATGCCCGCCCTGGACACGAGAACTTGATCTCACCGCTTTTCAGGTAGCGGTCAAAATTTCTTCGGGAAAATCCCAAGTATTGGGCGGCCTCCTCAAGGGTCATGTATCTATCCGTAATTCTTTCCTGCTCCATATTTTCAATCTCCAGACTGCCTGGTTTAGAACCACCAACGGAAACCTTTGTCAGTTCAGCCGGTTCCCTCATGAACAAACGCCCGGTAATTCGCCAAATTCGCCGACAATTCGGGGACAGTTTTGTCGGCGAATTCTTTCGTTAGAAACAAAAGTAAAATCAAAGAAATATAAATAAAGAAATAAATTAGGGAAATTAGCCGACAGGGGTAGGGACAGTTTTCTCCCGTTCTTTTTTTCAAACCCTCTGTAGGGGTGCGTCGGCGAATTCGGCGAATTACCTGAACGGACTCCCAAGGCGATATTATTCAGTTTGTTGCCCCTCTCAAAATCCGCCGACAAACGTGTCGGCGAATTGTCGGCGAATTTCCCGGATTTCTCGCGGTTAAACATTTTCGTCATCCTTCACCAGAAAGTAGCGAACCGTTTCCCGTCCTCTGGCCGGTTTGTGTTTTTCGATCCCGATCTCGCCGTTCCTGACGAGCCAGTTGATAAGCGAATCGAACGGCTTGTCTATAAGCCCACGTACCTGTTTCGCCAACTCCCGGTGAGTGACTGGCCTGCTGTGCTTCGCGGAAAGCTCGCCGATGGCTTTCTTGAGTTTCAACAGCCACGAGTCCATCTCGTTGGCAGAGACGTTGTTTTCGATCTGCCGAACCATGTTATTGACGGCGTGTTCGATGAACTCCATAGCCCATCGGACGTTCTCCACGTCCACCATCCCGCCGTTGATGAGCGCGTCCCCATGCTGGCTTACGGCGTGGATCAACGCCAGCTTGCTTGCGTGTTCGGCGGCGCGGTTGTATATGGCGGCCCGTCCGTCCGGCTCCTTGCGATAAATGATATGCAGTTCGTCCCACCGTTCCGCCCATGCGTTGAACATGGTCTCCGCGCCGGTTGTCTTGCTGATGACGAACGGCGCCGGGCGGAATATGTCTTCCCCTTTCATCGGCGGTGGCGTGATGCGGTACAGGGCGGATAACTTTTCAACCAGAGAAGGCGGAATTTCCCTGTTGTGTATCCGGCGTTTCTTCACCGGCTCGTGGTCGCTTTCCAGAACGAGGCATCGGGCGATGAACCCGTCCGTAACGTCGTTATGGGTGAGTTGATCCCAGAATCTCCCCGGAACCCCCGTCGCGTAAAACGAGAGATGATGCCACGCGATGATCCGGTCGTCTTCCTCTTTGGCGTAGCCTTTCTTGTGCGGGCGTTCCGTCCCGCTGAAAAGCGTCTTCAGTTCCTTTATAACCGATCCCATGTGCCGGTTGTACGGGTTCTTGAACTCCCGCAGGAAATCGCCGATTTCATCAAGAAGGAATAGCTGGCACGGATGACGGGCTAACCTCGATACAATGGCCGAATCCGACGAGAACTCATTCAACCCAAGATAATCTTCAGAGCCGGATTGGATGAACAGCGACGGAATCGCGTTAAGCGGCGCGTTTTTCCCCGTACCGGAATCGGCCAGAGCGATGATGTACATGTTGGTGCGAAGGCCAGTTTCCGTAATGACCTTCTGCCCAACCAATGTCCCCACGGCGCAAATGGCCGCTCCCAGGCTG
This sequence comes from Nitrospinota bacterium, assembly GCA_015231995.1. GTDB lineage: Bacteria > Nitrospinota_A > UBA7883 > UBA7883 > JACRLM01 > JADGAO01. The sequence goes on from JADGAO010000001.1 coordinate 6,185, forward strand.
AAATACTCAAACGACACCGATGAGGAGTCCCGGACGTAATCCATAATCTCCTGAAGGATTCCACCAGGGCGGAGGATGGATTCCGGAACCGGATCGGATTCAACCGGCGCGGGGATGTAAATATCGTTTATGGTATACCGTGGCAGTGAATTCTTTCTGGCGCATGTGGCGTAAACCGATTGAACCGTGCGTTCGATCTCGTTGAGGCCCAGCGGCGGTTTGCAATAGCTGTCGCTCCACGCTCTCGCCCTCTCTATCGCCCCGTTCAGCGGAACGCCTTCGTTTACCCAAATGCCGATAAAACTTGATAACGTCTGGTTGCGCTGTCCCTGGCTTACCGGTTTATCGAACGATACCTGCGATTGAGCGCCCGATAGATTCACGTTCAGGTTGCCGTTCCCGTTTGCGCGGGCTGTCGGTTCCCATTCCGTGAGTTCCTTCCATCCGTCGCCTATAAATATCCATTCGTACCGATGGCCGGATTTGTGGATCGAGGGGGGAACCACCACGTAACCGCCCTCACCCCGAACGTCCACCTCTGGCGCGAGCCTGGCGCGGTTTGGAACCAACGTGCCATTCGGGATGCGGTAGAAAGCGTGGACTCCTTTCCGGGTTTTGCTGTAAACGGATGTCTTTGGGGCGTTATCGGCTATCCACCGTTCCCCCTGTTTGCCGTCCGCATCCACTACGGCGATACCGGATATGGCGCCGGTGACTATGGCCACGTTCGCTTCCGGCCATCGCTGGCGCCATGCGGATAGTTCGTCGTGGGTGGCGATGCGCTTTTGGAACTCCGCCCATTTGATGAGCGGCTTCTTGTCGCGGGAGACAGGGATGACGGAGAATCCCATTGTGGCGTATTCAACGGCGGCTTCGTGACAGTTCATCGTCATCATGCCGCCTTTGGATAAACGGGCGTTATTTCAAGCGCCCTGCGTTCGGCTTCATATCTCGGCAATCCATCGTCCGCCTCGATGATTCCAGCCCGTTCTTCCCATCGCCAGACGTAATCTTCGATAACGCCCGGATCGGCTCCCAGCTCTGCGAGAGTGTCGGCAATGGATTGTCCACCGTTCCACCATTGATACCGGGGATGCGAATCAAACGGCATCACCAGCGTTCCGTCTTCCTTTATGAATGGAGTCTTGACGAATAGCGCCAAACTCCAATCGTCGCACTTCCGGTCAAGATGATGAACGGGAAACGAGTGATTCCGATGGGAGCAAATAGGGCTTAATCCATCCCACTTGAGCCACACGCAGTTTTTGCATTGGCCGACCGTCTGGATATGCTCCGTGGGATTCCAGCATAGAATGCGGTAATCGCAATACCGGCATTCCAGGCTATCTTGCGCGAACGCTTTCCCCGGAGCGTCATCCGCGATGATTATCCGGTAAGCCTTGCGCCTTAACTCCTCGAACTCATGCCGGTTGAAATGAATCCTCTCGCTGTAAATATCCGAATTGTCCTTGCAGTAAACTACGACGAGGGCGCGTTCCAGCCCGGCGTATCCCATGTAACACTGAACCTGCGCCCAATAGACGGGGTATGTTTTTTGAACCCCGTCGCTTTTGAAATTGTCGAACTTCTTGCGGTTGGCGGACTTGATTTCGAGAATGTGCGGGCGTTGTGTTATCCCATGAATCACGCCGTCGCAATGGCCGCGAAACAACCTATTGAAATCATCGAATGCAGTTTGTGTGGCTTCGATCCGGTAGCCGCTTTCCCGGAGATATTCGATCAAAATATCCTCGATCCTTTTCCCAAGCTCGAATATCATCAAGGCGCGTCCTTCCGGCGGAACCGGCGTGAACCCACGGAACATATACCAAAGTTTCCGTTCACACGGATCACCAATGGAGGACATCCCCAGGTATCCCCGCGCTTCTTCGCGCCGTTTGGAGGCTGTCTCGAATATCTCGTTGGCGATGGTGTCCGGTTGAGGCAGACCAGCCATGACTACCATCCCTCCACCCGCAGGAATTTCCCATCCTGCTTTACAAGAACCGATTGAGGAATCGCAATCTCGTTGGCGCGTTCCAACGCCTCGTCAACGCTGGCGGGAGGTTCGGTTCCCGCGAGGCGTTTCCATAACCGCCTACCGAAATATCCAGCGTTCCCGTCAAAGCTCATGTAATGTGGAACCAGCCCCGGAATGTTCCCGCCGTTCTTGTACATAAGGATTATTTTGAGCAGGCGGTTGCCCGCCTTGCTCACATGCTCCACGACCTTGGCGCCGGTCACGTTCACCCGTGTCGGTTCAAGGTAAAGGTCGCTCATCCGGGGCGTTTCCTTGCCGGTTTCTTTCTCCGGCGCCGCTTGTTCAAAAACATGTTCGCAGACGGGACACTGTTTCACCTTCGCGTGAACTATTTCCTTGCATTCGGAGCAAACCTTGGACGGCGCATCGTGAAGGTTTTCTTTATCGTCTTTCGCCAGCTTGATTCGTGGTTTGTTCGGGTCTCCGTGTTCCCGATAGTTGTTGGCAAGATCAAGAACCAGCAGGTTATCCTTCCCCTCCGCCGGTCTTGTCCCACGCCCGATCATCTGGACGAACAGAACCGCGCTTTTCGTGGGGCGTAACATCATCACAAGATCAACCTTCGGACAATCCCATCCTTCCGTCAGAACCCCGACGTTCGCCAGAATCCTGATATTCCCACCAGCGAATCCGGATAAGACTCTATCCCGCTCCGGCGACCGCATCTCCGAATGAACACAGCCAACGGTGAATCCCGCCCGCCCGAACGCCGACTGAACCAGTTTGGCGTGTTCAATCGTCACGCAGAAAACCAGAACATGCCTCCGCTCTTCGCCGTAAGCCATGTACGATTTGACGGCGGACTCTATATGAGTCGTCCTGCTCATGAACTCCGACAACTGCCCGATGTTGTAATCGCCGGACACCTTGATCCCCGAAAGGTCAGGCTCGGAGGGAACCTTCGCCCTTATCTTGCACAGATAACCGAGGCTTTGTAGCTCCGCCATAGACACGCGGTAATGGAGTTTCGGGAAAAGGTTCGTGTAACCGGCCTTGCATTGGCCTCCATAGATATAGCCGTGCCCAAGCCGGTAAGGAGTAGCAGTCACTCCCAACACCCGGAGGCCGGGATAGACGCTCTCCATCGCCGCTATTAGCGCGTTATATTGGCCGCCATCTTCTTTCGGCGGGATGTGATGCGCCTCGTCCACTATCAGCAGGTGGAAGACCTCGGTTCTCATGCGCCGGATAAGCGTCTGAACCGATCCTATGACAACCGGAGCGCCCAGGTTGCAGTCATCCGTTACCGACGCGCAGGCCGTGCCAATCCTGTTCCATGCCTCCGGCCATACGGCGACCAGTTTGTCCCGCGCCTGCGTTATCAACTCCCGCCGGTGCGCCACAATAGCTATCCGTAATGACGGATACTCCGTCAGCCAGCGTTTGATAAGCTCGGAAAACAGGATAGTCTTCCCTGCTCCAGTGGCGGCTTGTAGCAAGACGTATTTGTCCTCGCGCAATCCGGCCATAACCGCGTCAATCGCCTCGTGCTGATATGGCCGGAGTATCATCGCTATTTTTCCCAAGGAAGCTTGTTAGGTCTTGCTACGGGAGGAACCTGGGCGGCTTTGGCTTGCGCGGTTGGAATCGTTTTGAGGCTGGCGCCGCCTTCAATCGCTTTGAACGACCGGATGACATTCTTTGGCTCGTAGCCCTCCCGTGTCTCCACCCCCACGCGGATCATGCAGAAGAGGCCGTGAAACTCCTCCGTGTCCCGGACAAAATTCGGGTTCTTGTGGTTGCAGGCCACGGCCATAGCCTTGAGCCGGGATCGCCCCACCTCCACAGATTTGTCCGATCCGGAAAGCATTATCCGGTCGAACACCTTCTTGCCGTCGCACTGGCCGCCCTCTATCTCCCATGTCCAGTTAATCATGTGGTTGCCGGATTTGGATTTCGTCACTTCGGAGTCAACCACCTTCGCCTTGTACGTGCCTTCCGGCGCAGGCTCGTAAACCGGCGCGTCCGGCGCGTTTGTCAAATCCATGTCCAGTTCGGCCATCTCCGTTACCTCCAGTTGAAAATTTTTTGTTTGATAACCTGCAAGTCCGGTTTCTCCACAAGGTCAAGCCTGCCGCTCCGGTCTTTCGCCGGTCTGCGTTCATAAGGCTGGGTGAAAAATACCCGCTCCACCGTTCCGCCACTCTCCAGCGTGGTCATGTAAAACACCTCATCGAAATACGACGTGAGCCGTTCCTTGACCTCTTTCCCGGCCAGCGCTGGCATGTAGTAGATGCGGTTGATGTCGTCTTTATCTTTTTCCTCAAGGCAGGTGAAGACGACGTTGTACGGCGCCAAATCGCGGAACCCTTTAATCAGAACCGTCATGGAGTCCCGATACCCGCCCCAAAGGTTGAAACTGTCTTTTTTGTCCGGATATTTCGCCTGATACGCCTCAACGCAACGGCCAGCTATCTCGGTAAGCGAGTCTATGAATATCCAGCGGTAGCGTTCCCTGGCCTGATTGTCGTGCGCCAGAAAGTCGAACGCCTCCTTGAACTCCGTGAATGTCCCGATCTCGAAACCCTCGATATGCCCCGCCTGCACAAGGTCGCGGACGCATAGCAGGCCGCCTTCCGCCGACAGGACGCAAACCTTCTCATCAGCGGGGATGGTTCGTAGTAGGGATGTTTTCCCGATTCCAGCCGCGCCAATGACCAAGGCGGTGAACCGCTCCACGCTGTCCGGCTGGATGATCTTAAGAGGCACGGCTTTTTCCTTCGAGCGCCTTTAGCAAACTCTTGGCGTGATGCAGGCATACATACTGGTCAACCGAGGGGTTATTGGTTCCGCCCCGGTTGATGTAATTCCGTAAAAGTCTCATACGGCGTTTCGGTGTATGCAACGCCCTGACCGGTGTCCAGGTTCCAAGCTTGTCCAGAAACTTCTTTTCGTGAACCGTCGTCCAGGATGTCTCCTCTTTTCCATTTCCGTTCATGTCAATGGCTCCTTGTTTAATACGGGACAATTGGCCGACTTATTACAGTAGATCGGCATATTCTCTCTTTCCTTGGCCGGAATCAGCTCACGGGGCAATAAATGTCGAAACCGCGCTGGCCAGTATTGAAAAAGACGCTTTTTATATTTCTCTTTGATGTTCTCGCTTATCACCCGGTAGATGGCGGGCGAATGTCGTTCACCCTTGAATACCAAGTTCACCAGGGATTTATGGCATCCGGCCTTGTCCGCTATCTCCGCTTGGGTAAGGCCGTTTAACTCGATGAGCTTTTTCAACGCCACCAGCTTCGGGTCAATCTTCTTTCTTTTTTCCAACTCCACTCCTCCTCTTGAGAGGTTCAACAGAGCCACCAACCACGCCACTAATTTATGACTAAATACAGTTTTTTATCAACAGTATCTTGCGGTATTCTGAAAAATAATGTAGACTGGTTGACATATAACAATGGATGAAACCACAATGAAAAACAACACGTTCGCCGAGCGGATGCGACAGATAATGAACGACCAGAAAAGCGTGAACGATTTTTCGATAAAAACCGGCATCTCCGCGAGCCTGCTTAAAGCCTATTTGAACGGGAAATCATTGCCCGGAGTTGACAACCTGCTGAAAATAGCAAACTCTGCTGGGGTTAGAACCGGTTGGCTTGCCGAAGGCGAGGCTCCAATGTTAAAGGAAGAAGCCGTTCCATACATCGCAAACGCGGGCTTTGGCGAGGACTACGATCTTGTCAACGTGGTCTCCGGCAGGAGCGGCGCCGGGCCGGGATTTTTGCCCGACGACTCCGTTGAAATGCGGATAGCCTTCCGCAGGGACTGGCTCCAGCGCAAAGGCGACCCTAGGCGGATGAGCCTGATCCGGATTCAGGGTGATTCGATGGAGCCGACTTTAAAATCCGGCGACCTTGTTATGGTCAATCTTAACCTTAACTACCTAGACCCATCCGGTGGGATTTACGTCATCACAGTGGACGATCACGTGATGACCAAACGAATCCAGATGTTCACCCAAAGCGCCAAGGTTAAAATCATCAGCGATAACGAGGTTTACGAGACCGTGGAACGGCATGTTGACGATGTTATTGTCAACGGCAGGGTCGTATGGTTCGCAAGGGAGATGGAGAGGTAAGGCAAATTATAGCGATTTATGTGAAGTATTTTGGATCAGGCTCTGTTTTCTGCGTTTTCTTTCCGAATCTGCTCATACACCTCTTTAAGCAGTTGTTGGCTAACTACCTCGCGGAAACGATCTTCGTTCATGAACTTCGCGGTGATTTCCTCATTCTGCTCCATTCGGTCAATAAAAAGTCCTTCCAGAGTCTTACGGAAAACATAGCTGAAGTTTTCCATCGTATTGGCAAGAGCCGCCTGGCGGAGGCTACCATCGGCAACAGCGTCCTCACGTATCGACTCGAAGAACAATTGATCGCCGGGTTTGAACTCCGTACCAAATCGTTCGTTGAGGATATCAATCAGCTTAGATAGATCGATTTCATCTCCCTGGGTGATTCCGGTTCCGACAGATACGGGACCCGACACCTCGTTACGCTCACCCGGTTGCATGATGATTGATCCCTCGCTGATTTTTTGCAACCGATAGAATTTGAGCGCCACGTCGTCATCGAAGTTGTAAATCGGCCCCCGATTGCCCCTAGGCAATTTGGCTAGTAGGAACCTGATGTATGAGTAAAGTTTCTCCAGGTCTGAATCCTGAAATGGAATTATTTGCGCCATGAAAGAGTATAGGTTCCGGAAAGCCACTAATGTCTTGCGAAACTCCTCGCGCGCCTCTTCGTCAAGGTTGTTGTATCGCCCCACGGCGGGATCGATGCAGGCATTCATCCGGGCGTGGTCAGTGGGTGTCTGGTTGTGCTTTGGCTTAAAAAAGACTTTGCAGAACTCCTCAACCTCGGCTTTGAAGTACACCTGATGAACATCCAGTTTTGCTTGCAACTCATAGAGTTGTTTTGGTTCAGCCCGCTCCCCGATAATCGTCTGCTCATGGTACGGTTGGAACGATTTGAGAATCTCCTCTGGGTCGTTCACGAAATCGAGAATGAAGGTGTCTTCCTTGCCGGTGTGCATACGGTTTAGACGTGAGAGTGTCTGAACCGCCTGGATTCCTGAGAGACGCTTGTCAACATACATGGTGTGAAGTAGCGGCTGGTCAAATCCAGTCTGGTACTTCTCAGCCACAAGTAGTACTTGGTATTCTTCGGAGCCAAAGCGTTCCGGAAGCTCTTTCTCACGAATTCCTTTGTTCATGCCAACTTCGGTATATTCAATGCCCGGCGCATCGGGATCGAATACCGTTCCAGAGAAGGCAACCAGAGTCTTGATCCCAGCATATTCCTTTTCAGTAATGTAATTGTCGAATGCCTGCTTGTATTTCACAGCATGGAGACGGCTCCCTGTAACCACCATTGCCTTGGCCTTACCGCCGATCTTGTGCATGGTGAAATTACGGAAGTGCTCGACCATAATTTCGGTCTTCTGTGAAATGTTGTGCGGGTGCAGGCTCATGAAGCGTGCTAATGCCTTGGCAGCCTTGCGTTTCTCCACCTTGGGATCATCCTCGATGGACTTGATAAGCCGGTAGTATGTCTTGTACGTCGTGTAGTTCTGGAGCACGTCGAGGATGAATCCCTCCTCAATGGCCTGTCGCATACTGTAAAGATGAAAAGGTTCAGGCTTGCCACCAGAGTCCAGAGTGCCGAAGACCTCAAGCGTTTTATACTTTGGTGTAGCGGTAAAGGCGAAAAAGCTGATGTTAGGTTGTCGTCCGCGCTTGACCATTGTCTTGAGGATTTCTTCCTCAAAGTCAGCCAAACCTTCTTCCTCGGCTTTCACCCTTGCCTCTTCCTTAATGCCCGCACCTGCGAGAACACCCTTGAGTTCAGCCGCTGTCTCGCCGCCTTGGGAGCTATGGGCTTCGTCAATAATGACAGCGTACTGGCGCATGGGCAGATCGCCAATCTTATCGGTGACAAATGGAAACTTCTGCAAGGTAGTGATAACGATGGGCACGTTTGATCCAAGAGCTTCAGCCAACTGGGTTGAGTTGAGATCAATTTTTTGCACAACGCCTTGTTTATGCTCGAACTGGTAGATCGTATTTTGAAGTTGCTGATCCAGGACGATGCGGTCAGTAATGACAATAACGGAGTCAAAAACTTTTTCGTCCTTACTGTCGTAAAGACTGGCGAGCCGATGCGCAAGCCAGGCGATGGAGTTAGATTTACCGCTTCCCGCCGAATGTTGAATCAGGTAGTTGGTTCCAACGCCACGCACACGAGCATCTGCAACGATGGCACGCACACAATTGAGTTGATGGTAGCGCGGGAAGATCATTGCCTCGCGTTTGACCTTTTTGCCGCCAAGCTTCTTTTCCTCTATCTGTAGGTGAATGAACCGCGCCAAAATGTCTAGCAAACTGTGTCGTTCTAATACTTCTTCCCATAGATAGGCAGACTTGTAAGCGCCAGGATTCTCCGGATTACCCGAACCACCGTTACAACCCTTATTAAAGGGCAAGAAATGGGTGCTCCTTCCCGATAGGCGCGTGGCCATATAAACTTCATCCGTATCGGCGGCAAAATGCACGAGTGCCCTCTTCTTGAACTGAAAGATGAGGTCTGAGGGATCACGGTCATTTTTATACTGCGTGATCCCATGCCGCCACGTTTGGCCGGTCATGGGATTCTTGAGTTCTACCGTAACCACAGGGATGCCGTTTAGCCCCAATGTTACGTCGAGGGTATTGCCATGCCTGGCCGCGTAGCGGAGCTGGCGTGTTATAGTGAGATGGTTTGACGCATAGAGATTTTGCGTGTCTGGATTCATACCGCTTGCCGGGGCGAAATAGGCCATGCGGAAGAGCTTACCAAAGCATTTAAATCCATGCCTCAGGACTGAAAGACATCCTTCATGGTCGGAGTTGAGCGCCCGGCAGAGATCGTCCAGCAAGGTATCCTCTGCCTTATCCTTCTGGATATTTTCGAGGTACTCCCATTCCTTGGACTGTGTATTTTTGACGAAGGCAATCACATCGGATGGGAATAGACCGCGCTCCTGGTCAAATGCTTCACTGTCACCTTTCTTGTACCCGCCTGTGGTTGTCAGGTGGTGTTCAATGGCAGTCTCGAAGGCATGTTCAGTGTGATGACCAGGCATCTAACCTTCTCCATAGGAATTGATTTGGCGGTAAGGGAGCACAACTCTCACAAAATCTATTGTTTTTCCAACAAGCATTATATTGCCCCTCCGCCTGTTACTGGAATGCGTATGCGGAGTCTGTCTCTGATTTCTTGATAAATAGGCAGAGCGATTCCCTCCGCCACTTCCAACGTTACGACCAATCCATAACGTACTGGCTCTGGGATATCTCCTGCTTCAGCCCGACAATTAACTTTGATCGTAATTTCATTGCCGTCCTGGAAGTCCACTGCACGGTTGCCTTCCAGTACTTCATGTTGCAACGTTCCTCGCGTGACTGCTCTAAAGTCAGCATCCATTCTGGTTGGCGCAAGATCGTTTTTTGGATCAAACCATAAATGTGCAACTCGGTAGCTCTGCCGTTGGCAATTCACAGGAGTAAGCCATGCGAGCGTGATTGTTAGACGGCGTTTTTCAGTTACAGCGGAAAGGCTTGGAGGGAGTGGAAAGTGGAATTCATCGGCTTCTCCATCCCCAAGACTGCCGATTCCTATCACGGTGACACGTTGATCCGTACAAGTCCCCACCTTTGCTATATCAGCCACACCGTATCCTAGAAACCGTCCAACATGGTCTTTAAATGTCCTACTGGTCACAGAATCACTCAGAATTGATTCGTAAAGCGACCATGCCTGTCCCCAATTCGCCCCATGCGCCAGAAGCGCCTTCAGCAGAACCGTGTTGTATCCCTCATGCAAGTTCGCGCCATGTTGTACACGCAGATCGCTCAAAACATCGAACAAAAAAGCGGCGGCACGGGAGGCCAAGGCGGTTGCGTCGCTTGTTCCCCTGGAATACCCTTTCCGGTTCAATTCCCCTGAAGGGCCGGGCGAGGCTACACATTGGCCAGGAGGCTGATTGGAGCCTTTGGGCTGTTGCAGGATAGCTTGGCTATGAGTGTTCCCCATTTTTTCGGTTAAAAACTGTCTACCGCCAGGGAAGAAAATATCTGGTTTTATCGAACGCCGATATCCTAGGCCATGCGCGCTGAAAGTAGAGGGGATTCCCTGCCGCGTAAAGGGATCGATTTGGTTGGAATTGGGGTTTAGCGTGGACTTATCCGAATGACTTGCGCCGAGTGTGAGACCATTAATAGTTTCCGCTGGAGATAGTAGGCGGCGATGTCTCGTATCCGCTACAATCGCCTTTATAATCGCGCTCTCTCTTTCGTTTGCGGACAGATTTCTCAAATCGCTTCTTGGAATGTCCAATTCGATGTCTTGCGAATGATTGCCAGCGCTGACCATAAAAAGCACGTTGTACTTCCATGAAAGCCAATCCAGCAAACGCCCAAGGGGACTCATCTCCCGGACGAACGGTCTGGAACCATCGCAAACAGACAAATTAATCACACGAACACTGGGAGCCACAGGATCGTTGCCATCTTCGATTTCAAATAGGTGGCGCACTGCGCGATGAATCAAATCCACAGGAAGAACATCCTCTGGTATCTGTTCAAAAAATTGGCCATCGAAACCTCGCAGAGGTTTCATTATTGGGCGGACATAAACAGTCCTTCCCAAAGGTTGACCGCCCTCGTCCAGTTCGCCATGACAAATGAGGGAAGCCATAGCCGTACCATGAACGCGCTCCTTCGCCTGGTAGGAGCTTTCATATCCATCTGGATCGTCCACGATCAGCCGTCCATCCAGTAGGCTATGCCCCGTCAAGGGTAAGCCGTCGAACAAAGCGATGATCGGCTCACTTCCTTTTGGAATGCTTGATTCTCTGTCTTCAAGAGTCTGCGTCTCTGATAAGTCTTCCGGCAGATGAACCGCGCATTGCCCGACAGGTCGCAGATACCATATGTCCTCGCATTGAAGTAACCTGACCTCCCTTTGGGCGATAATTTCTTTAACCTGATCTGCCGGAATCCTCCCAAGTATCCCATGATAGGCAATCTCAGAAATTACGCATTTCTGAACGATTTCACCCCCCAGAGATGTTACGGCCTGGTTAAGGTAAGCTTCCGATTGCTGTCGGCGATTGGCATCTCCTCGAAACCATAGTTCGGCCACGAAAGGAACCAGATTTTGCCCATGCGTAATCCGCATCTGCCAGTCTTCGAATAGGCCCGTATCACGGATGCGGTCTTGCGAATCCCAAGGACGAATAGTGTGCAGGTGTTCGAAGGCATGTTTCATTGGCGCCAATCTGTGAGGAAACTTCTGGTTTGGATTCTGTTTCCACCCACTGAAAAGGCTCTGCAACTCTTGGAGAGCGCGTTGATCTGTCATTACAAGGAAAAGCTGTCCCTTCAGCCGCTTTTGCGGATCGCTAACATCCTCGAAGCCATCAACAGGATCAATGTCATCGAGTTCCAATTCAACGAGCCATTCTAGTCCCTCAACCTTCTTCACAGCTTTGATGAAATCGTCGATAGGGCCGACAGTCTCAAGAACTAGCGCCTGTTCTGGCTGAAGACCAAGCGTGTTGTTCTGCAAGGCGAGTCTTTGCCGATCTATGGCCTGTTGAAGACGTTGGAATTGAGGAGTTAAACGCTCGCCTTGTTGCTGAACCGCAGGCAAACGATATTTAGCGCCACCACCGTGGCGTTTGGCGCGTTCGGCTTTGGCCGTTTTAGGGAAAATAAGGATGGGATATTCTGCCATCTTCACTTATCCTCCTCGATTATATCCGAACTCTTTGGCGCGAATCGCTTCTTCCACTGCTCCAGGCATTGCTCTGCGAGCTTCTTTGCGTCTCCACCAGGCTGGCTCAAAGCGATTCTTCGTAACACGTCGGTTCCAAAGTCTTCAATCTCCGCAAAGCTAATTCCTCTCAAACTTTGGGACAGACTGCGCGGCGATAGCCCTAAAGCATGGCCCGTGCGTTTCTCGAACCGCCTAAACCATTCCTCTATCTGGCCTTGCTTGGGAGGTGGTAATTCCAGGCGAATTTGAAATCGGCGCCATACCGCACGGTCGAGCAATTCCGGATGGTTGCTGGCCGCAACCACGACGACGTAACTTGGAAGAGCGTCAACCTGAAGCAGTAACGAGCTGACAACCCGCTTGATCTCTCCAGTTTCATGGATATCACCCCGCTCCTTGCCTACCACGTCGAATTCATCGAAGAACAAAACGCATTGCCGCGACCGGGCATGTTCAAAGACTTGCCCTATGCGTTGCGCGGTTTCTCCGAGATAGCTCCCGATGACCGCTTCATAGCGCACTACAAGCAATGGAGCATTTATAGCGTCGGCGATTGCCTCAGCCAAAGAGGTCTTTCCATTTCCAGGAGGCCCCGCCAACAGCACCCTGTTTCGAGGCTCCAGATTGTATGAACGGAGTAGATCAGCCCGATGTTGCTCTTCAACCAGTTCACGCACGGCCTTTTCCGCCTCTTGGGGCAGTATCAAGTCCTCAATGTGCCGTCCGGGGATCAGCTCGGCTACAAGCGGAACAGAAAGAGGCCGGGCCTGCGGCGCGAGAGTCCGGGAACGACCGTTATTGCCCTGAAGTTGGGCAATGAGCCGATCAGCTAAAATAGCGTGGTTTTTTGCCCTCTCATCGGAAGCCAGCGCTTCCACGGTCTTTTGAAACTGAGCCATGTCTCCTTTGGCTCCAGCTCTTACCAGATTCAGAATTAAGTCCGAACGTGCCATTATAGTTTTCCTGGTTAAACTTCCTGCGCCGCCACTTCGCTGGTTTGGCGCACATCAATCCCCCCAATAGCGGCGGAAAGAATAATTATATTGGAATCGTTTTCAGGTTCGTCCCCAATGAAAGCGATAATATTCATTTAACACCTCGCACACGTGTTAGGCGGCCTTTCCCTCTTGGCGTTAGCCCCTTATCTCTCATCCAGTTTAAGGCTCTCTGTAACCTGTCTTCATCAAATCTGTTTTTGCTTTCGTGCCAGTTCTCCCGCACTTCTTTAATTATGTCGTTATCCGAGAATCTGGTTCCATTAAGTAGAAGATCGTTCCACGCGGCGAAAAGCGTTGCCACTATTTCCACTCGCTCTGTATTTAAACTGCGAAGCAACTCAATGATTGCATATATCTGATCCCGCATATCAGCCCAATATCTGTCGAAGTATTTGGCATGTTTCCCAGCTTCAGCCAACGGAATGTAATATGTACGCTCCCCTTCTTTCTTCGCCTTATACCATTTGGCTTTTTCCATCTGACTTTCGATAGATCGCAACATCTGGTTGTCAAAAGGCCCTGCGGCTTGACGCTGAAAATTCCCGTCCAAATCTATCCCAAGATGGTTTTCGTACAGATAAATGATTTTCTCGAATTTAACGCGCCCGAACGTGGGTTCTTTGTGAAGTTTATGAACAATCTCCGCCCCCAGTACGGCTCTTTTAAACTCCGGCGGAGCTTGGCGTTGCGCATGATGCTCAACTAGCTTTAGACCGCTTCGCACATCAATTTTCCCAGTTACCGCCGCAGAGATGATGGCGGAGCGGTATTCCTTCAGCTTTTCGATGGATTCTCGAACCTTCTCTATCAATCCATCAATCCGCGCCGTCTCCCGGTCAAGAAACGCGGCAATGGTGCGCTGTTCGACAAGGGGCGGAACTCCAATCATAAGATTTGCATACTTATCAGCACTAACGTTCTGAATCGTGGCTTGGATAAAACTGTTGTTGAGCCAGTTCCAATAGACGCTTGAACGGGCAAAGTAGGCGGCAAATTGAGCAAACATTTGTTTAGGGGAAAATCGAGCGCGAATTAGATAACCAGCATATGCCGCACGCCCCCATGACTCCCGGTAGAGAAAGGTCTTGCCGACCGTGGCACCGCTTCTCGCAAAAAGCAAATCACCTTCCTTAAGTAAATACGGTCGCGCAACATCCTCTTGAAGAGATTTGAGTGTGTCCTCGCGGAGCAGACCTTCTTCGTTTACATCAGTGATGCGAACATAGCGAGGCAAGTCCGGGTCATCCAGTTCTGCAACCTCATTCGCCCCATATTTCAGTGGTTCGACCAAGAGAAACTTCAAACGTTTCGTCTCCCAATGCTCCGGTATCTCGCCCAGCCATTCAACGCCGGATGGTTTCATCTTGGCGCTAGGGTTGAGGCCTTTGGTGACAGCGTGGCTGATGAGGGCTGTGCGCTTTTCCCTCAACAATTCAATCTGCCGCTCTTTCTTCTCTATCAACCCATCAATCCGCGCCGTCTCCCGGTCAAGAAACGCGGCAATGGCGTGTTGTTCGACGAGGGGAGGGACAAGAAAGATTGCGTTTTCTAATCCATATTTGCCCAAACCATATCGAGTAATTCCCGTAGCTTCTACTCGAAATTGGTCATTTATACCTCGCGCCACAAAAGCACGAAACAAATACCTCCCATCCATGCAATCAGAATGTGGGCGAATATGGGCGAGGTGATATCCGCAAAGCACGTTATCAAAATGCTCATCGACATAGGCTGGAACTGCAATGTCTGCCCATTCTTCAGAATCCTTTGTGATAAGCACGTCGCCTCTCTTGATCGTAAAACGACGTATTTCTTCTTTTGTTGCCGTTGCATTCATGAAGTCAATATCGGAGGTTATGCTGTCGTTGTAGTAAACGTCAACGTAGTTGCAAAGGCGCACTGGAAGCTCGCCTTCCAGTGTGTGCTTATTGACACTGCTGAAGTTGACAGTGGCAATACGTTTCAGCCTGAGCACTTTCCAATGCTCCGGTATCTCGCCTAGCCATTCGATGGATGACCGCCCACGCTTTAGATACTGCAATTTAGGCATAAAAAGAGCGGCCACAAGATGTTCTACGTGTTTGACGCAAAGTTAGCATCACTCCCCCTTCGTAATGGTCTCATTGGGTGGAGGAGGTGGAGGAGGAGGCTTTCCAGCCTGCCCAGCATCGTTGCCAGATTGATTTCCATTCTTATGTGTCATTTCCAGACTCCTTGAATCGTTAAAATCTAACGGAAGAAAGCTTATTTCCACGCCCCGATCATGACAGCCGAAGCAAGCGACCTTTATTTGGCTTTATCGCCAGAAACATCCTTAATGATCGTAATGTTGTCCGAATTCGGTTTTTCCACATAAGTTGCCATCTTATTTGGAGGCGGGGAGGGTGGTGTCCCTTTCCCTGCATCCTTGGTTGACGCAGTGCTTGTTGGTGGTGTAGGTTTATTCTTTTCGTCGGTCATAGTCATATCCCCTGAACTTTCATAATGAAATAAAAGAAGGCCTGCATAGCTATTGCAACAAGTGCTATACCAGATGCCAGTACAGAGTCCTGAAAAGCCTTCCTTCGTCTTTCGTTGATTTCCGCATTTCTTGGTTGAGCTTCAACTAAACGCTCACAGAGATTATGGAGCATCGCTACATCCGGATCAACGCGGTTACTGGACTCGCTGTTTTCTTTGTTGTCCTTCAAATAATTCTGATAACCCTTCTGCCAATTATGCCAAACGTCCATATTGGCCAAGGTCTTATATTGGCGCGGGTAAATGCAATAAAAGAGAGAAGCTACGCTAACAAGCAACAATACTATCGCAACCAGTGAGGAAAAGAGGTAGGTAAATTTAATAACTGACATACAGCAATCAGCGCTCATAAAACAAGATTTCACAATATCTATCCGCCCCAAAGCAACGATAACGCCGCCAAGCAGTGGAACGGCTACCAACATGACACCGGATTTTTGGTATATTTTATCAGCCTCATCCATATCGCGTTTATACTGGTCGTAACATAAATCATAGAAGATTCTGCTCATTCCGTGATTTCTCCCAGCATCATGACAATTTACTTCTTGCTTATTTTCCATCATCAGGTTCCCCGGCTTGGTTGTCCAGCGTCATTTGTGAACGGGCAATAGCCTCGCATTGAACAGGAGCAACAGAGCACTGCTCCCGTATCTCTCCCGCCCATTTAGCGCCGGAGAGATTATTGGCTGAATAGGATTTTCGGTTCATGAAACATCGCTCCAGATGGGCAAGGATTCCCACTTATCAGGAAATCCCATGTCGGATGGATTCACTCTCTTGAAATCCCCAATAAACGTTTTAACCCGCTGTGGCCAAGTGGTGGATGGGCTGATAATCTTGAGCAGATAGGCAAGCATCGTCAGCGTGTTGTAAATCCTATATTTCGCATCCTCATGCCTATTGAAGCATCCGCTAATATCGTTTGGGTGGTCAGGGATTTTCATCGTTATTGTCAAATGGCGGTTCCATAGGCGGCCATGATGCGCCGAAATATTCCTGACGTGGTTAAGGTGGTGAACGAAGGAGTTGAGCGCCTTTTCGTCCAGGTTGTACGTCTTTGAAATGGCCTGCCTATCGCTTCGCTGACGAATGACTTGATACCACTTTGCCAAGTCCCCGAAAGAGAGAATCTCGAAAGCTGACCAGATTGGCGGAAAAGCAGGCTCGGTGTACTTATTCCGGTAGTGTTCTATAAAAGTCTCTTTGCTTTCTCCAAGGTTCGCTTTCAGTTGCTCGACGCACTTTGAGTAGGTTTCAGGTTTTTTAAAAATGGTTTGGTTTAGATACGCATGGCTTCCATGTTTGGCCGCCAGGTGATTAACGAGCATTGAACGGAAAGAAACCTCGAACCGCTCCACGGCCTCAAGAACCAGCAAGCGAAGTTTTCTATCCAGTACGTACAATTCCACCACATCGTCAAATGTGGAGCCTTCCGCAAACCTGTGGTCATCTTCTTCGCCGGAAGGCATTTCCAAAGTAAACCAATAAATCCTGAGCCTATAGTAGTTAATGTGAGTAAGATATCTGTAGGCTTTGGGCCGATCCGGGACGTGAAGACCGCGCCGCATGAGGAGGTCTATTTGTTCATCTATTGACAGGGGAGGCTTAGAGTATTTCACAAAGCCCCCTGAAAAAAATAAACCCGCCTGGGTGCGCTTTCCAGCGTGAGCCGGTAGAGGCGTGGCGGGTGTTTTTCTGTATCCTTAAGGTTAAGTTAACAATCATTTTGAGTTTAGTCAATAGGAAAGGAATCAGGGCGGCGAGATTCGTCCAGCTCAATTGTCGTATCAGTGATACGACAATCCGCTTGTCGGAAAATACTTCGGCGAACTTGAGCATATGGGCTAAGGCGGCGTAGCTAAATCCGGAGCCGTAGTTTTGAGTCAATTCTTGCGACGGCGTGGCAAGAATCTGATCTCCGTAATCGGCGGGTTTAATTGGTTTCTGGCTCATTCCGTCACCTCCGCCAGCATATCGGCGATTTCCTTTTCAATCCGTTTAAGGTCAGTTTCGATCTCCTTCAACGGGCGTGGCGGCGTGTACTTGTAGAAATAACGGTTGACGTTGATCTCGTAGCCCACCTTTGTTTTGGACTCATCCACCCAAGCATCTGGGACATGGGGGAGAACTTCGCGCTTGATGTATTCACCCACGTTATCTTTTAGCGGTACGTTTTCATAGTCGCGCAGTTCTACGTCTGGTTCAGGGTTGCCGTCCCTGTCGGCGCAGATATCGGCGGTATCATCGCGTTCGGAAAGCGCCATGAGGATGGCCTTGAAAAGCGGCGCTGGAACTTTCAAATCCGCATTCTTGAGTGCCTCTTTCATCGCTTCGGAAAATTTGTCCCGGTTTTTGACAATTTCCAGCGTTGATAGCCCCTCAAGCGCTCTGATAATCGCTTCCTGAAACTCCAGCCCCTCTTCGACCTCCTTCTCGGCGGCTTTGGTGTCCTTCCGCTTCTTGCTGGTAGCGAGGTTGACGAAGGGCGTGGCCTCCTTCAGCCGTGCTATGCGTTCCTTGTCTACAGCGAAATTGAGGCGCAGGGGTCGTTCGACTGTTAAGCGGCGATAACCAAAATCGGCGTTATCGAAAATGCGTACATGCTCACCGCTCCTAAAACTCCCATAAAGCCGTGTAATGTCGTCACGCTGGCCATCGCAGATTTCGTTACGTTTATTGCCGAGGGACTTTCGCATTTTCTTGAAGAAACTCGTCCCGTCTACAAGCTGAATCTTGCCCCTGCGGTTCCGCTCTTTTCGGTTTGTGACGATCCAAAGGTATGTGTAGATACCAGTGTTGTAGAAAAGCTGGTCAGGTAGGGCAACTATGGCCTCCAACCAATCGTTTTCGATAATCCAGCGCCGGATTTCGCTTTCGCCAGAACCGGCGGAGCCTGTGAAAAGCGGAGAGCCGTTGAAAACGATGCCGAGCCGAGTTCCACCCTCCTTCGGGTCTTTCATCTTGCTTATCATGTGCAGGAGGAAAAGAAGCGATCCGTCGTTGATCCGTGGAAGCCCGGCTCCGAACCTGCCGCCGAAACCCTGTTCTTCATGCTCCCTCGCGATAAGATCGGCTTCAGGTTTCCACTCCACCCCAAAGGGAGGATTGGCCAGCATGTAATCAAACTTGTGATGTGGAAAATGGTCGTCTGTGAAGCTGTTGCCGAAGGCTATATGCTCGATGTCCTGCCCTTTTATCATCATGTCAGACCCGCAGATGGCGTGGGCCTGGGCGTTATAGTCCTGGCCAAAGACTTCTAGGCGGGCGTCGGGATTAAGCTCGCGCATGTACCCCTCGGCAACTGACAGCATACCCCCCGTTCCGCACGCCGGATCGTAGAGGGTCTTGACGATCCCTTTAGTGGTGAGAATATCGCCATCGGGCATGAAGAGAAGGTTCACCATGAGGCGAATGACCTCACGCGGGGTGAAGTGGTCGCCAGCCTCTTCGTTGGACGCTTCGTTGAATCTCCTGATGAGTTCCTCGAAGATGTAGCCCATTTCGATGTTTGATACCGCGTTTGGGTGGAGGTCAATTTCACAAAACTTCGATACCACTAGATACAGGCGGTCTGCCTTGTCGAGTTTGGCGATGTGTTCCTCAAAACCGAAGTGTTCGACAATTTCACGGGCGCGGGCGGAGAAGCCCTTGATGTAGTTGGTCAGGTTCGCGGCAATATTGTTGGGATCGCCTTTAAGTTTCTCGAAGGTGAAGCGACTGGTGTTGTAGAACGGCACACCCGTGGCGCGGCATAGAATGGGATCAACGTTCTTGACTTTTCCGCCAGCCAGTTTCTTCTGTTGTTCAAGCGCCTTTTCCTTTGTGGGTTCCAGAACACAGTCCAGCCGTCTAAGAACTGTCATGGGTAACATGATATCCTTGAACTGGTTCGGGCGATATGGCCCGCGCAGTAGATCAGCAACCGACCAGATAAAGCTAACCTTTGCGCCGAAATTATTCATAAAACCTCTACTGTCGCGGATTCGCAGGATCACCAAGTCATTGCGCGAAGATAACCTCCCACACGCAATCATCTTTTCTCAACAGGAGTCGAACTAACCGTTGGCCAATTTTACGGGTTTTGAAAACCCTTTCCCTCATTGGCTAATGGTTGTATAGCTTACGTCGAACTCCCCTTAAGATACCCATGCTATTATGGCGCATTTTACGCCATTACCGCGAAAAAACTCCCATTGGGAAGTATAATGAGTGGAATCATGGCGAAATGTTTTTCCCTTCAAGCATCCAACCAGTAACTCATTGATATTCCGCCCAATCCTTCCTTGCCGCCCGGTAAAGCGTCTGTGCCTGCCGTTGCAACGATTGTGGCGTAATCAAGTGTTCCTCCGCCGGTGTTGCCATCGCGTTGTACCGATAGACTCTCTCAAGGAACTTCACCATATCGGATGGCGGCGCTCCACGGCTTGCGAGTATGCGATACTCGTCATACAATGCGTTCCGGCGGTCGGCGTAGTTTTCGGATTCTCGGCGCCCCTCGTACCGCCTTGCGAGAATCATTGATGTCCGTGTCGGCTGGAATCCCACGCCTTTCATAACGGCCTCGGCCAAGGTCGGTTTAACGATTCGTCCGCGCTCATCGAATATCGCCTTGTGGCGCTTCGTCGCCAACCCGTGCGTGTATTCCGAATACGCCTTAAACGGGGCGGAGAACGCCGTGGGTAACAGGGCTTTGGGAGCGCCAAGCATATCGCCTTTGGAGAGCGCGTCGAACCCTTCATGAAAGTCCTTGATAACGCCTCCGCCCGCTCCTAAAAGCTCCCACACGTTGGAGGGTATCCCCACGCCGATGTTGGGTTGAAGCGATCCGCTTAACTGCACGGGTGTAAAATACCCGACGGCTCCGTATCTCGCCGCCCGTTCGCCGTTTTCTCCAAGGTACTTGCGTGTCGTGTCCCACCACCACTTTTCAGGATCATTGTCTATTCCAATGGCGGACAGCATGGCGCCAGCCGCCAAGACGATGCCGCTCTTCATTGGGATGGCCATCCCCCCGCCCAGGACAATCGGCGCAAGAGATGCGTAAATCATGGCTTTATAGTTTTTCCGCCTGAATCCAAGCTCGTATAGCAACTGCATGTAGTTGTGACCATACTTGCTGAAAATCAACATCGGCTGAAAAGCCCGTCCCATCGTCCCCTGCGCCCAGATGGGCAATGTGGCTTTGTTGTAGATTCCATGCGCCCGGTCGGACGCGAGCTTGGCGGCCTTGACCGCTTCGTCATGACTCATGCCGGACTGAACGGCGACACGATAGGCGGCCAGTATGGTTGAACCACGATTTATCCGTTCAGTGAACCCGAACGGCGCCATAGCGGTTTCGATGAGTTTCGCCCATGCGTTGGAGATTTGCCCCGTCCGTGTCCGGCTGTTGATGTGGGACAAGGCTTCCGTTGTGGCTTGTGGATTCGCCCAAGCTTTTTGCTTGAGTTCGTTCAGGAGTTTGCGCTCGTTCTCCTTGAGCTTTACATCCTTGCCTGCCATCCACAGGCCGAAATCCCGTACCGATTTCGATAGATGGCGGACGATGGCGCCAGCGCCGACTATCTTGCCTCCGGCGTATTCGTGGATGGCCGCCGGAGCGGTTGTGGGGAGCGACAACAGGTTCACCGCCGCCGACTTCACGTTGAATCCAAGATACTTGAACGCCGCCAGCGATTTGATAAACCCCAACTGTCCGTCAATGTGGTCACTATTCCGAAGCTGATTGGCGACGTAGGACACGGCCAGATCGTAGGTCTCCGCTTCCTTGCGGGAGTCTATTTCATTTATGGCGGAGTACATCTCCCTTGCGGCCTCAGCTTTGGCGAGGCCGGAGGATAAGGACGATGCGTACTGCAACAACGCAGTCTTGGGGTCGGTTTCATATCCATGAACCACCGGCATGTCCACATTCCTGGCGATGGCGCGGGAGCGGAACCCGCGAGCCTTGATAAGGTTGGCCATCTCGATTATCAGTGATTCGTAAACCTGTTTTGTGTTCTCGCCAAGTTTTGCCGTCCGGATGGCTTCTTCAATGGCTTTCTGCGTCATAGGAATCTTCAACTCCTGATAGACCGATTCAGCCATCCGCTCGGCCTCTTGAACCGGCTCTACCTTCCATCCTTTGGCTTTAAGCTCCGCATGAAGTTTCTCGGCTTCAACGCGATTGCGATGGTAACGATACAGATTGCCGCTTTTGTCCTTCGCCCGGACGACGTATTCACCGATCCTCTGACGCGGAGCGTATGAGCCGCGCAGTTCGCCCATTTCATCCAAAGCTTCGCGCAAGGTCAGGCGGTGTTGTTTCCCAGCGTCGTCGGCTACAGTTATCTCCTGCGCCAGCATCTTTCGGGATAACGGGTCTTTCCCCTGAAACTCAAGCCAAGTGTCCAGCGCACGGTCATAAGCCCGGCGAACCGATCTCCAGGCGTCTATTACCTCTTTGGAATAGCCCCGCCGTTCCATCTCGCCGATTGTCTTGGCTTCTTTCCACGCTGATTTGTCCGTAACGTCTTTGGGCGGGTTCCAATCCTTCGTGTCCGCCCATACCAGGACATTTTCAAGCTGTTTGTATTGAGGTTTTTTGAGTCTGTCCAGTTTGCGGTAGATTTCCTCGCCGTCGTTATCGGTGAGGAACTTGTTCAGATGCTCATGCCGCGTGTCCTGCCTCCGTAGAGCGGTGTCAATGAACCTCTTGAAGACGGGATGGTTCCAGTATTCCGGGGAGAGTAGCGTTTTCTGCAAAAACCCAACCGCTCCCACCGGCTGGATGTTCACCTCCGCGTATCCAGCCTTCCGCAAGGCGCTGGCGGCTTTTTCCGCCGATTCCATTGATTGATGCGTGTCGCGTCGTTCCGCGCCGGTCGCCGGATCATATCCAGACACCTGATACTTCTTTATAGGGAACAGCGAGTTGTATATGGCGTGGCTATATGCCAGCGTTGTTTTAACGAAATCCTCCTGCGTAGGCTTTTCGGTCATCGGCTCCGATGCGTATTTGTCAGCCGTATCGTCCAAGCCGGTGAGTGATAAATTCAGCGCGGCGGAATCAGAAGTAGCGGTCTCCTTGTTACCAACCGGCGGTTGTGGCGGCGCATTCTGATTTTCCCATGACTGTTTTAGCGCTCGTATTGCCTCCAGCATGTCCGTATGGGAGATATTCATTTTCACGCCCAGGGCTTTGGCTATGCGCCGTAAGACCTGCCGCAGTTTGGCGATAATCCATCGGGTGAAGCTATGGTCTATATGCTTTTCCCCCATCCTGGCTATAAGCTCGCGGGCGATGGTATTCCGCCCTTTTTCCGTGCGCCAGTCGGCTTCCTTGTAGAGTTGTTTGATTTCGGCGATTTCCTTGCGGACAACTGGATTGTTAGACCAATGGCCGAACACGTTGTCCACGATCCGTTTCCAGTCGCCGCCGAACATGTCAATGAGCCTGTCCGTGGCGCCGTGGGTCGCTTCGTGGAACAAAACCTCAAGAACCGCCCGGTTCAAGGGCTGGCCTTTGGCTGTGGATTTCCGTATCAGCCCGTCCGCGACAAGATAAATCCGGTTCGCCTTCGGATCGAACAGTCCCGATACGCTAACCATCATCGGTTTGCCGTTGACGCTTTTATTTGCGGCCTGCTGTATGCGGTTCCGCAGATTGGGCGGTAAATCATTGATGCTGTCAATCACCGTAACCGGAGCTGGCAGGTTCGGGAACGCTTTGTTCAGCCGTTCGGCCATCTTTCGGATTTCGCGGAACCGGCTGTCCTGATAGATGGATTTATCAAGGCTGTCAAAGCTCATCTCCGGCGGTTTGTCCTCGTCGGATTCCTCCTCGGCGATCATTGGCTCGTCGTTGCGTCCGATCTCAAGCTCTTTGTCCAGTTCCGCCTGCCGCGCCAGAGTCTCATTAAGCTTCGCCTCATGTTCAAACGGTTTCCCATATTCCCCGGTGACGGTCTTTAAATCCCGTTCGAGTTTTCCGATTTCCCGTTCTGCCCTGGCGTGTTCCGATTCGAGGTTCTTGACAAGGTTTTCAAGCCGAACCGTAACGTTGACGTTTTCGCTGTTGAACGGAACCGTGAAGTAATAATCCCGTTTCCCCCGAAGGTAGATTTCAGGGTCACGAAGCTCCGTCCCATACCCTTTACCCGCGATGGCCAGCTTGAATCCGGCGTAATTTCCTATAACGTCTTTCTTTCCCTGGGTGTTCAATCCGCCGTACTTGGAGATGATCGCCCTTAATGCGTCGTTGGCGTCCTTGCGTTCGATGTAATCACTGCCTTGAATGGCCATCGCAAAATTGTCGCCGGAGACATCCTTTCTTGCTTTGATGTCCTCAGCCACATCGTCACGGTATTTGCCCCACCACTCGATGCTTTCGGGGATGCGCTTGGATTTGCTTTGCAGGCTCCTCTGCTCATCCTGCCACGCCCGTTTCAGGGTGGAGAGCCGCCGGGCTTCTGCGTCCACCTTGGCTTTTTCCATGACTTTTGGGTTGCCGGAAGCGATGGCTTTCACCTCTGCGTATGACAACGCCGCGCCCGCCACGTCGTCTATGTTCCGCAGGTAGTTATCTCCCCTCATCACCTGGCTGATGAACCGGGCTTTCGATTCCAATGTCTGCCACATGTAAGCGTCGAAACTGCCTTCCGTGACATACCGGTATATCTGAACCTCCGGATTCTCGTTACCCTGCCGGACTATCCTGCCTTCCCTCTGCTCGATGTCCGCCGGTCGCCACGGCGCGTCAAGATGATGGAGGGCGACAAGACGTTTCTGAACGTTGGTTCCAGCGCCCATCTTGGATGTGCTACCAAGCAGGATACGGACTCTCCCCTCCCGCACGTCATTGAACAGTTCCGCCTTTTGCTGATCCCTCTCGTAATCGTGGATGAACGCGATCTCCTCTTTCGGGATTCCACGCTGGATAAGTTTCTCCCGGATGTCGTCATACACGGAAAAAGCCCCGCTGTCCGCCAGAACCTCGTCCATGTTGACTTCTTTCTTTGAATCACCGTTCTCGCCGGAGTCGGTGGAATCTTCAGCCTCTTTTCCCTTCTTTCTTTTTTTTGTTTTCTTCGGTTTCTTGGATTTCTTCTTCGGGGTGGAAAGGTCGCAAAACACCAACTGCGCCGCGCCGGAGGTCTTGCTTTCGGCGTAGGAGCTGTCTTTGGTCTCTTCCCAGACACGATAGATATTGTCCGCCGCCCGGTTGACCTTGCTGTTTGGCTCGTCCGGCAAGGATGGATCAATCAACCGCATGTCCAACGCCGCCTTCCGCCCGTCGTTGGTCACTTTGAGCATGTTGTCTTCACGGGGGTCAACCTGTCCGCTTCGTATCCGCTCGGAACGACGCACAAGGGTTTCAACGTACTGCTTCAGTATCCCGGAGGAAGAGGCGCTCACCGTTTGAGGTTTGCCGTTCTTTACCGTCGGAACGGGAAGGTTGAGCATCTCCGCCGTCTGGATGTCCGACACCTGCCGGAACATGCCCATAAGCTCCGGCAGGTTCACAAACTTGCTGAATCGCGTGTTGAGCCGGTATCCGCTCCCGTCCGGGGCAAGCTCCATGCTAGTCACGGCCTCACCGAAACTGGCCGCCCAGGAATCGAAATGCAACAACCCCTGACGTTTGAGCGTGTCCAGTTGCAGATACCTCTGCATGGTGAACATCTCCGCCATCGTGTTGCTCACTGGCGTTCCCGTGGCGAACACCACGCCCCCACGCCCTTTCTGGAGCCGGTTGACGTGGATGGTTTTAAGGAACATGTCGTCGGATTTGACCGACTGGCTGTTGTTAAGCCCGGCCACACGGCTCATCTTGGTGGGGAATTGCAGGTTCTTGAACTCGTGCGCCTCATCCACGAAAAGCCAGTCAACGCCCGTCTCCTCGAACGTGACCGCTTTATCCTGATCCTTCTGGATATCGCTCAACCGTTTAGCGTATTTATCTTCAAGCTTCTTTCTGACGGCCTCGATCTGTTTTACGATCTTGCTGTCCCTGCCGGACTCCCGTTTCTCCTCCTCGATAAGGCGCGTGATCTCTTCAATCTGTTCCTTGTAATATTTCGATTGGGTTTCGGCGGACATCGGCAGGCGGCGAAACGACGCATGGGTGACAACCACCGCGTCCCAATCGTTAGTGGCTATTCTGGACATGAGAAGCCGTCGGTTCTTCTTCTCAAAATCCTTTTTGTCCGCCACAAGTATGTTCGCCGTGGGGTATAGCTCCAATATCTCCCGCGAAAACTGCTCCAACATGTGGTTTGGAACCACATACATAGGTTTCCTGGCGATTCCAAGGCGGCGCAGTTCCATACCCGCTCCGGCCATCGTGTAGGTTTTGCCCGCGCCCACCACATGAAAAAGACCGGTATTGCCGGTCTGCACGATGCGCCATACACCCGCCCGCTGATGCGGCTTGAGTTTCGCCACTATCTGCGGATTCGCGCCGGGCAGGGTTAAATGGTCGCCGGAGAACGCCCGCAGGCGTGTATTGTTGAACTCCTCGTTGTATTTGCGGGCGAGCCTATCCGTCCGTTCCTCTTCCCGCCAAATCCAGTTTTTAAACTCGTCCTTTATCTTCTGTTGTTTCTCCCGCGCCGCCTCCGTCTCTTTCTGATTGACGATCTTTTTCTTGTTGTCATCCGGGGCGACATCCATGATGGTCGGGGTTTTCAGATTCAGCGCGTCCAGAACAGCCTGCAATGCCTCGTATCTTGGCGTGCCCCATTTCTGGGTGTTGGTCTCGATACGCCGCACATCGCTTTCCACCGACCAGAACCCAAGATTGGCCGCATGATTCACCCGGATGTTATGCGGGGCGATCTCCAGAAGGCTCGCCACAAAATCCCGCACATCATCGGTGGGTATCCAGGACGAACCCAGCCTTATGTCTATCTCGCCCGGTTTTAAATCCACCGGTTGCACCGCTTTTAACGCCTCGACGTTCTCATGAAACGACGGGTTGTCCTGGGCTTTCTTTGTGGCGATTTCCAGCTTGTGGCGAACGTTGCCGGAGAGATAATCGTCTTCCGTAACCCATTCCCCGGATTCAGGGTCTCTGTATATCGCTCCTTTGAGTTCGGCGATAATCTCTTTCTCCGGTTTACCGTATATCCGGCTCATGTGGTCAAGAGCGACTTTGCCGTTCTCGTTCAACGACACGGCCAAAGCCCCCTGCGCCGTATCAACCTTCGCCACAGGCTCATGCCGGTTCACGACACGTTTGCTGAAGATATCCGCCTTGTACGCCGTGTTCTTTTTCTTGTTGTAGTTCCGCTCTATGGAGCTTAATAGCGGGTAGTCAGGGTCTTTCCCGAAAGCTGTGCGGTTAGCCTGCACATTGATGTAACCGAACTGGTCAATGAACTGGTCATAAATCCTGTTTAGCTTTTTCCGGACGGATTCGATCTCCGGCTCGCTGGCGGCGTCGAGTTGGGTTCGCAGAACATCCTTCACAACGTCCCGAAGGCCGATCATACCCTTGATCCGTTCGGCCACTTTGCCGGAATAGCTGGTTTCCACAAGCGTTCCGTTGTCATTTATCATGATCGCGCCATCCCGGAGCACGTGCGCCCCGTTCTTGATTCGTTCGTCAGGGGTTTCCGGTTGGCGATTGTCAATTTCGGGAACCGTTGATTCCGGACGCTCGTAAACACCTTCTGGCAGACGGTTGACCGCCTCCTCCAGCGCCTCGCCAATGTCCCTTCCGCCGGAAACAAGAGTGGCCTCGTTTTTCCGGTACATCTTCCCTTCGTAGGCCATCTGCCCCAGCATCATCTCCGGGCGGGACGCAAAATATTCGTTCACCATGAACGTGTCGCCGTCCTTACCGGTGATTTCCGCGAGGTCGCGCCATTTTGGTTCGGACTTTGGTTTCTCACCCTCGGCGTATTTGCGGAGGATGACTATATCCGTCGTAACTTCCGTGTTGGCGTTCTTCTTGAAAGCGTCGTTTGGAAGACGGATCGCGCCGATAAGCTCCGCCCGTTTCGCCATGTAATCGCGGACGTATGAGTCCTTCTTGTCCAATGTCCCTTTGGATGTAACGAACATGACAAGACCGCCCGGCCTTACAATGTCCAGGCTCTTGGCGAAGAAGTAATCGTGGATGCGAAGTTTCAGTTTGTCGTATCGCGGATCATGAAGTTTGTAATCACCGAACGGGACGTTCGATATGGCCAGATCAAAATAGTTATCCGGAAACTTGACTTTCTCGAAACCCTGTATCCGTATGTCAGCCTCCGGATAGAGTTTATTTGCAATGCGTCCTGTGAGGTCGTCTATCTCAACGCCGGTGATTCGAGAGTTGGATTTCATGGTAGGCGGCATGTGGCCTATGAAATGCCCCGCGCCCAACGCCGGTTCTATAACCCGTCCGCCAGTGAACCCCAACCGTTCGAGGGCGGAATACATCGCCTTGATAACCTTGGGGGATGTGTAATGAGCGTTCAGGGTGGAGCCTCTCGCCGCCTCGTATTCTTCTTTAGTGAAAAGGTCTTTGAGATCGCGGTATTCGTTCGCCCAATTCTTGTTGTTTGAATCGAACGCTTGCGGTATTCCGCCCCATCCGGCGTATTTGACTAGGAGAGATTGCTCTTCGGGCGTAGCGTTGCGATTTTCGGATTCGAGTGTTTTAAGGAGCCGGATCGCGGATATATTATTGCCGAACTTCTGGTTCTGCGACCCTTCGCCGATCCGGTCGGATTCGGTGATGCGATAGCTTAATACTCGCCCTCGGTCGTCTCCTCTTCCGGCTCTTCCCCTGTTTTCAGGCTCCGCAACATGGACTGCTGGCGTTTCATGAACAACGTCTGATCCTCCAGCCTGGCTTTCAGGCTGTCTATTTCGTCTATCAGGTCTCCGATCCTGGAATTGTCCGTCTCGTCTTCCAGTTCTTTCTCCAGACTCGCTATTTCGGACTTGATCTCTTTTATCACCATCCGTGAATTCCGAATCTCGTCCACGATCTCTTCCATGTCTTCTTCCGCCGGTAGAAGGATGTGGTTCTCCATTGTCATCTCCCAAGCCCTGTCCGCCAGATAAGACAGATGCGCTTCGGTCTCCTCCGCCGTGGCGTTGGCTGGGATCGGGTCTTCCTTCAACAGGCTTTTCACTATCGCGTCCATCTCCTGTTTCGTGGCTTCCTGCGCCTGATACGCCCGTTCCAGAAGTTTCCCCTGTCTCTTGAGCCGTTTGAACATTTGCGGCCTGTTCTCGCGCCAGTGGGTTATCGCCAACTGGCCCATCTGATCGAGCTTGATTTGGGTTTGCGCCGTTTTGTTTGTCATGTTCCGATGCCTCCCTCGTAATAATATCGGCCTTTGTTCCGGAATAATCAATGGGAACTACTGCGTATTTTCCATTTTCTTTTGGATGCTCAATCACCTTGCTGGGCGCGCCTGATTTCATTTTCCGGTTGGCCTGCATGATCGCAAGACCTTTGGGCAACGGTTGTGCTTCTGGAGTGACCGAAGAGCCGGGATTCACGTTTTGTGTAGCCTGATTGCCCGTAGAATCGGAAACATTCGGGGATTCAATCTTCGCTTTCACCGTGTCAAGACGGCGATTAGGAAACACCATCCCACTCCGTTTATCGTTCCATATACCGCCCAACCCAAGAGATTTGATGGAATCCTTGTCGCCTTTAAGGACAAACTCCTTATCTGAAATCTCCTCTATCCCGTAACCGCTGGCCGGTTGATTCGGGCTGGCGGAAACCGAAGATTCCGATGCGGCGCCGGTGGATGGTTTTCCCGGTCGCACGTATTCGATCTTTATTCCCGATTGGCGGATAGCTTCCTGCGTCTCCGCTCTTTTCTTGTATAACTTTTCAAGTTCAGGATCGGTTTGCGTTGTTGACGATTTAATGGTGGAAGGTGATTCCGTCGCGTCAACGTATCGTGTAGTGGGACTCGTTTTGTTTTCAGGGATAGCGCCGGGTATAACGCCAGTCGTGTCGTCTTTCTTGAGGATCGCGCCGGTTCCCAGTTGGCCGTAATTGTCTTTATGTTCGACTTGCGTTCCTGGCTTTAGAGAGTCCTCCGTAGGTTGAACGTCGGTGATAGCCGTGTCCTGTATCGTATTGCGTGTTTTGTTTTCGGCTTTGAGCGCCGTGGGTTCTTCAGGGGTATTGGCTTGAGGTTCTGGTTTCGAGGTTACAGGCTGTGTTTCTTGTGCGAAGCTATCCTCATTGACCGGTTCAGGCGTTGCCGCCTGATCGCTGGTTCCGGCGGATGAGGTTGGTTCTTCTAAAATGGATTTCGCGCCAGATATGGAGATACCGCCTGGTTTCCCGCTCTCGTCAGCCTGCTTTAGCTTTTCCTTTGAAACTGCGGGTTCTGGCTCGGCCTCCTGCGAAACCGCATCCTTCGCCTTGGCCAATCCCGATGGCGTGACATAAACCCGAAACTGGCCTTCTTTCCCTTTATGAAGCGGATTGATCTTCAGGTCTTCGTTGCGAAATCCCTCCGTGATGATCTTTTCCTTGATGAACTCCTGCGCGGCTCGCAGTGAATGAAACGCCCGGTCGTCAAAGCTCTTGAGGGAGTTCCTGGTGTATCGCCCAGCGCCTTGCGGAGATTCCCCTGATTCCGGCTGT
Organism: Nitrospinota bacterium; assembly: GCA_015231995.1. Taxonomy (GTDB): domain Bacteria; phylum Nitrospinota_A; class UBA7883; order UBA7883; family JACRLM01; genus JADGAO01. The sequence continues at coordinate 36,167 of JADGAO010000001.1, forward strand.
TCCGGCGGCGCCTCGTTAGCTTTATCCCGCTCTTCCCCGGAAACAGCGCTAGTTTCCGTTTTTGGCTCCGGCAAGAGTTTTACGTTCCGTTCTGAACGTTGCGGCAATGCGCCCACCGCCAACGGCTCGCCACGAGTCATCCGCCACGCATACCTTATTGCGTCCTCTTCGTTGTATCCTCTTGAAAAAAGCTCGTTGAATATGCGTTCCGCCGTAGTATCCAGTGTCACGCCGTCATCCGCCGGATTAACCGCGCCCGCCGCCGATTCTTCGGCTACTTTTCTGGCAAGGCCAATCTTGGTCAATGCGGTGACACCGGATCGGTAGGGAACCATTGCGTTGGATACCGCGCTTACAGCCGACTTCTCCGGCAGATAACCGGCTATTGGCGTGTTTTGCGGGGAGGGAATGTTCTCGGCGTTATTTCCAGTTTCCGTCCGCCTTGCTTTACCGTGCAATACTGCGCCGGTTCCGCCGCCCAAAAGACCTCCAGCCAACCCGCCAGTCACAGACTGGTTCAACACGTCTTCATCCCATTGTTTCGTGGGATCAACATACTTCTGTTCGGCGAGATTCTGGATGGCCTGTTCCGATCCGCTCTGTAAAAACTCCTGCGCCGATTCCGCTGTTAAACCCTCCACGGCGGACGAACCTCTCCGCCCGATCTTCTGAGCCAGTTTCCCAACCGCCTCCTGCCCGGTCTTTCCCATGATCCGGCCATATACCGCGCCGGGAACCGCCCCCCAACAACGCAGTGGACGGAGCCGTTCTTGCGAACACCTCGTTTTCCGCACGTCTCGCCGTCTCTTCCCGCGCCTGCTCATGGGTAAGCCCGCTTGTCCGCAATTCCTGATAGACAGGGCTTTTTGATAGGTCGGCTGGGGTCATCTTGCGGATGTTCATCCCAGTGTCAGAAGCGTTTTGCGCTCCGGCCTGTATGCCCTCCATAGCTCCGAACCCAACCGCCCCGGCCAACGCGGGCGCGATTTTCATCGCCGCTCCCACTTTGGTTACAGCCGCCCCAGGAATAGCAGTGGCCAGCATGGACGGGAGGGATTCAGCGGCGGATAACGCTATGGTGGATAATTTTGGATCGAACCTTATATTGCCCTGTTCGTCGTAATCCACAATCTTGTGCCGTAACGCTCGCTGGCCTTCATTGGACATTGCGCTCCGCCAGTATTCGGAGGTCTGGTCGCCAACGCGCTCGGCTCCGCCGCCTATGTTCTCCGCGCCGACCTTTCGGGCGAGCCAGCCTATCGGCTGAACCACGCCGGAACCTACGCCGGACGCGACAGCCTTGAAATAATCTGTAACGGCGGGAGACTTTTCATCCAGGTCGTCCAGTGTGGCGGTACGCAACCCATTCGCCGGTTCATAACCCGCATCCTGATAAGTGGCGAGCCGCAGAGCCATCTATTTCGCGCCTCCCATAATCCGTTTAGCGTCGTCACGGGTTATCTCTGTCCCGTTATGGAAGAATTTCCCCGTCTTGTCGTCAATCATCACCTGCGGCGTTCTCGGCTCCGCCTCCTGCCCCGTCCAGGTGTCTATCCATTTCTGGCCGGTCTTCATGCCCATGTCATTGAACACATCCTGTTTCTGATACCGGCTCCGTAACGCCGCCTGCTCCTTGGCGTTCCCCTCGATAACGGCTTTGGCAAGTTCCGTCTCGTTGCGGGCGTTGAGCTTTGCGATCTCTGTCTGATTCGCCCTGTTCGATCCGGCGGTTATCATCGGCGTGTATTCGTTCAATAACCCGGCGAGCAAATCTTGAGGGTTACGCGACGACCGGATTTTCTCGGCGAGAGCTGTTGAAGTTTCCTGCTTCTGACCATTCCCAGGAACGACGTAGGTTTTGCCTTTGTCCGCGCCTTCCTCAACGGTGATATACCCGCTGACATTGGCGCCAGGCTGTTGTTGGGTTGATTGCGTATCCCCTCTGTTTCCGGAATATCCAACATGTTCCCAATCGCCACTATCGCTTTTTTTCAGGATCATGCCGGTTTTGGGATGAACGATCTCCGCGCCCGGTTTGTATAAGGCCAATGTTTCTTTGAACAAAGAGCCTTGTTGCGCGTCGCGCTTTTTCGCCAAACCTGTTTCGGTTTTATCTTGCGATTCCTGCTTCGCGTCGTTTCTTTTCGCTATTGCATCCGCTTTCTTTTGAGCCTCATACCTGGCGCGGTCGTTGATGATTTTGGCTTCCACCGTCGGAGACATCTCCGCGTCGTGCCCCAACATTCTCGCCATACCGATACCGGCTCCTCTGGCTATATCCTCCCCGCCTCCAGCGTACCTGCCGCTACCTGAGTAGTTGAACGGATTCAAATCGCCGGTAACGGTATCGGCAAAGGATTTTGCCCCTTCAGCCAGGTTTCCAGAGCCAATGGCCGTATCAACACCCTTAATAGCGCCGTGCGCCACGGCAAGGCCGCCCGCCACGGAAGGCGCACTACGGCCAGCTATCTCCGCTCCTTTCCCGGCGAATCTTGAAGTAATCTCCGGAACTTTCTCCGCCAGATAACTCCCCAGCCGTCCAGGTTCGTATTTAGGAGCGAAACGTTTCACCGTTTCCCACGCGGTGTTTCCGGCAGTTTCAACCGGATGAACGTATGGAACGACGGAGCGCACAGGAGCCTTTACGACGTTACCGAACTCATCCACTACGAACGGCATGATTACCACCCCTCCATGTTGAGGATTTCGTCATCGGTGTACCGGCGGGGCGCGAGTTTTTGATTCTTTTCCTCGTTCGGATCGGATATCCCGCCCTGATGGGACATTCCGGCCACGCCACTGAAAATCCGTTCCGCCGTCTGGTAATCCATCGGCATCGGGAAATCGCTTTTGTTGCGCCAGTCCTGCATATAGCTCTTGTCCGAATAGTTGAGGTTCTGATCCATCTCTCCCTGCCGTTTGGCGAGGCCATACTGGTTCTCAATCCGTAGCCTGTCCTCAAACGATGGGGCGAGCTGGCCGTATTTTTTCTGGAGTTCGTACTGGTTTTCGAGCCTCTGCCGGTCAATGTCGGCCTGCGTCTCGCCCATCCGCCTGGCTTTCATCGCCGAAACCGTTCCCCAGGGATCGGGATCAAGAGCCGAAGCCCCGGCCATTGAGCCGCCTCCATCGCCGTATCTGCCCGCCAGAACAGGACGGGTGGGACTCCCGGCTGTCCCTTTCATGAATCCCGAACCGCCCCCGTTCCGGAAAAGCAGGTTGCCTATTCGCGTAAACCCGCCTGCGCCAGCCGAGATACTCTCAACCGGGGTTCTTTTGTTCATCCGCGCCGACAGCATGTTGCTAAACGTGTTCCACATAATCCATTCTCCTTTAACCGGCCTCATCTACCCCTATGCAGACGCTCCACTGCCGATGCTACCGGCGTAGGTTATGTTCTGGTCAATCTGCCCGGCCAGGTTGGTAAGCTGGGACGCGATGCCGATGATGTACGCCTTCAACGTCTCCGCTCCGGCGGAAGCCGCCCGGATGCGAAGATCGTTCACCGTCAGGGCGTTTTTCACGTTAGCGTCCGCCGCGCCGACTTTAGCCTTGGCGATTTCAGCTTTCGCCATGACGTTGGTTTTCTCCGATTCCGCCGCCGACTGCATGGCCGTTAAAATCCCGCTTCCCAGCGCCTTGATCCGCTCAATTTTCGCCAGATAAATCCTGGTCAAAGCGTCGTCGGACGCTTCCGCCGATTTGATTTGCGCTTCATACGCCCGAAGGTCGTAAATGAGCGCCTCAAGCTGGATTTTTCCGTTAGCTATGGCGATATTGGCGTTGATCTCCTCCACGCGGGCTTGCGCTTCCGCCGCTTTCACGCGGGACTCGAAAACCCGCGCTTCGGCCTCCAACGCCTGAACCTTGGCGGTCTCTCCCTTGATCTGCGCCTCGTAGCCCTGCCACTCAAGGGCGTGGGCTTTCACAAGCTCGGCGAAACTGGTCACTTTCAGGCCGTACTTCTCCAGTTCCATCTTCTGGATGGAGACCTCCATCTCCACCCCTTTCATCTTGGTGAGATAGAGGTTGTATTGAGTCTCCACCGCCCGTAACTCGGCGATGTACTTCTCGACGATGGATTTGTTCACTTCCGATTTGCCAAGCTCCGCCTGGATCATGGCCTTGTATATCTCCACCTCGACAAGGAGAGAATCGGCCATTTTCTTGTAGCCATCCCATCCGGCCTGATAGCGGGCTACTTTGGCGTTGAAGGCGGATACGGACATGTTGAACAGGGCGACTCCAAGATCGGCGACAGCTTTGGCCGCGTTCAATTGCCGTTCCCAGAAAGCGTTGTGGAACTCCCGTTTGAGATGTTCGTACTCAATCGCCTTTTCGGTGATGAACTTTCTGTCCTCTGTCTTCTTGAGATAAATCTCACGGTTAGCGTCGGCCACGGCCTGCCCCGCTTCCGTATATGCCTCCTCCTCAAGACGTTGCATGAATGGTTGTGGGAGAGGAAAGCCCGACGAGGCGCCAAACCTCCGCGCTCCGTCCACCTTTTGCCGGAACGATTTGAACGCCCTGTCCCGCGCCCGCCCTATGAGAAGTTTTTCGTCCGTCGAATCGGTGTTGTTGAGCGCGTCCAGCAGTTTTGTTTCGATAAGAGTGGCCAACGCCGATTCATACGCTGTCTCGGCGTATGTCCAGTTTGCGGTCGGCGGCAAGAGGTCGTCCGCCGGAAGAACGCCGTCATACGGCGTGATGCTGGTTGTGGCCGGTGGAGCCGGGAAGTTGAGCGTGTACATGCTGTCCATCACCGGCGTGGAAACCACCGGAGATTCCGGCAAAACAGGCGTTGAGAACTCCGGCGCGTTTGCCGGAGGCTCCACCGTCAACGCCCCCGGTTTGCCGCTGGTGTCTATATCAACCGTCCTGCCGCTCCATTGGGGGATTTCGATGTTGGCCGGGACGTAGTTTATCTCCGGGGTCGCTTTTGGGTTCCACGCGGGAAACGACACGCCTATATCCGGCTCCCCCGGATCAAGACCCATGAGCATGGAGATCGCGTTCTGCGACCTGTCCGCCACGGTGGACACATCCTGCGGCTCCTCGATCACGCCGACCGAGAACCCGGTCGCAAGTTGCGACAGCGTGGATATGAACTGGTCGAGCGCCTGCAATACGCTATCGGAACTGGCGGAGTCGGTTACGGGAAATGTCATAGGCCGCCTCCCTGGTTGGCGGCATCCGCCTCGCTGGGGGTGTAATAGGCGAGACTCATCCCTTTAACGATAAAAAGGAGCCTCGGCTCTTTCCACCAGTATTGGTATTCCGGGACTTCCCCTTCGTACCGGCGGTCATAGGAATCATCCGGCCACGAGCTTATGGCTATATCCGCGACGTATAGAACCAACTCGATGTCCAGACCGGCGTTGGGCACTGGCCGCCATCGTTTAAAGGTTGCGCTGTTCCCGGCCAGACCCATGAGGCTACCGGCCACAGGAGAGTTGTTTGCCATCTGCGTCTCAACCCTGCCCGCGTAGGTTCCGGAGAAATCGTACTGGATAGATTTCCAGATGTCCCCGATGTTGAACAGCGAATGAGCGGAGACAAAGCCGTCCTCGCCCCATGAAAAGTTGGGATAGCAGATCAGGTCGTCGAACTTGAAATACAGCCAGCGCGTTACGCCTTCGGATGAATAGTATTTGCTTAACGGGAAGCTTTTATCGCTGGCCGACCGCACCTTGATGAATATGTGCGTCCGGACATAGGGCGTTTCGTATCTGTCCAGATACTGCCACGGGAGGTTCATGTAGGCGACGTGCGTCTGGATGGGCATTCCCCACCATCTCTGCCGGAAGAAGTTATACAGCGTTGGAATGGCCATCTTTTTCACGCCGTAATCCACGCCGGTATGATTGAACGAAACACGGATGTGAAGGCCGTTGTTGTGAATCTGGTATTTCCGAACCGACTTGAAAATCCCGCCGTCGGTCATGGAAGCGTCCACGTCTTGTTCGTGGTAGTTCCAGGGTACGTTCTCGAATCCTACATGCACCTTGGGCGGTTTGCCTTTTCCTGGAACGGGAACCATATCGCCGCCATCCCCGGCGCAGGCTTTGTGTTTTTTGTCCCACGGCCAACCCATGTGGTCGTTAAACCCGCCGTAGTATGGAACGCCAGGCCGCCAACCGTGTTCCGCGTCATAATCCCAAAGATATGGGCCGCCGTAAGCCACGGCGCGAAGCTGATCCCAGAAAGAGTTTGTGTCGTAAGCCCACGCGATACGGTTGACCTCTGTTTCAGCGGTCGTTTCGGAATCATTGGCGGATTTGGAGATTCGGAAAGACTCGATGTTGCCGAAAAACCCGTTGACGCTCTGCTCGTAGGAGCCTACATCGGTTATTTCCGCTCCAATGACAAGATCGCCGGAGCCTTGCGGAATCGCTCCCGACTTGTCCACGCATGAAATCCCGTTGACGCTGAACTTGATACTTGTCCCGCGTATCTCAAAAGTAATCTTGGTGAATTTGTTAAGAGGGATGACCACATCGGAGCCTTCGCTACCGTCGTCATTCTTGCTGACCGCCTTGGCGATTACCTCGCCGGACGGGTCGTATAGGGCAAGATTCCCAGAGTTGCTCAACGCGATTTTCCAACATCCGGAAACGGAGGCTATAACGCTTAACTTCTCCTTTATCTCAAGGTCTTTTTCACGTTGCGTGAGAGCGGATGGATATTTGACTGGAAAGGCCAGGCATTCCAGCAGGAATCCCGATTCCAGCTTCCAGTCATTGGATGAGGAAACCAGGACGTGATCGTAATCCCTGTTCAACTTTATGGATGAGATGACATGATGTGTTCCGTAGGAACTGTCCAGTTTCGCCCGGTTCACAGGCTCCGGCGAATGCCGATGAACCGTGTCGGTGATACTGGCGGAGTTGTGCTCACCGAAGCAATCCAGTTGTAGAAACGTGTTCTCTACCTGGTTTTGCCCATCCCGTATGAGCCGTTTCACAACAACGTCCCCGATATTTCCACGCCAGAAACTTTGCGGGTTGGCATTGTTCGTGTCCAGTTCCGCGCCGATAGTGAACCAGCGGGTGGATGAGTCCGTGAACACGATCCAGCTTGTGATTTGGTACGCAGGGTTGCCGTCTATGTAGAGGGAGTATTGGCGGTAATCAGCGTCATAGGCGATCCTGATGTCGTAACGGCGGTAAAACTCCAACGGATCGGCGTTCCATAATAGTTTCGTCCACGTATAGACTGGATTCGCGCCGACGGTGATAGTAACCCTGTCAAGAGTCGCGGTAGCCGGTTGGCTGATGGTGAGCGCGTCGGTTCCGTCTTTGGAGACAACCTTTGTCCCGCTTGCTATCCCCTGGCCGGATACTGCGTCGCCGATTTTCACTTTGGCGAAATCCGCCATGTTCAGGCCGGTGATTTGAGATTCGTTTCGTCTGATATTGCCGGTTATGTTGTTCACCGTGTCATAAACGTAAAACCCGGCGTATCCCCCCGAATCCACGATGAACTTCCATAAACCAGCCCTGCATACGATTACGCCATCCGATTTGTCTATAAGCCCTTCGAGATGAATGGAGAAGGAAACCTCCCAACCCTCCGTCCCAAAATTAAAATCGGTCAGGTTGTCTTTCACCCGGACGTAATCGTAATCCCGGTTGAGCCTCAACGAGGCGGATGTTGAACTGGTGGACGATGACACGGGGTAACTCTGGGTAAGCGGCGTTCCGCTCTCTTCAGAGTAAGACCGGACATCCAGCGACGCTTTTTCTTTCGCCGATGGGGAATGTCTCCCGATTTCGTCTTTGATGTTCGTGGTTCCATGCCTGCCGTCGAAGTACACCAACAGCCTTGATTCATCCTCCATCAGGTTCAGGCTGTCGGAATACCCGCCGTCATAACCCGTCCCCACGGAAACGAGGAAACACCCCTGCCTGTACCTATCGAGATTGATTCCTTCAACGGTGTAATTGTTTAGGTCGCGGTCTCCGCCGGAGTCCATCCCGTCCGGTCTTGGCATGGCGCGTGGTATTGCCGATATGCAGGCTCTAACGTGCCCTTTCCGCGTGAAGCTGAACGTATTTTTACCGCTATCCTTCGCCGTGAACACGTTTCGTTTAAACTCAAGCCGCAAGGAGCAGGGTTCGCTCCCCCCGGTCTCATCCTCCGGATTATGCGAATGTGGCCCGCCAACCCGTCTTGGGTTTTTCCCGTCGGCTTCGTCGGGATGATCCAGAACGACGTTCCTTCCATGATCGGGGTATATCTCCCCAGGTTTCGCCACGAGATAGAAATACCTGTTCGCAAGCTCCTCGAACGTCTGCGCCAACAGATACCCGCCTCCTTTCGGCAGGGTGAACGCTTTGCCGTAGAATGGAACGGATGAATCAATAAACTCCGCCCATTCGGGCATATGGGATTTTAGAAGCCCGCGAATCATGTTCACGTTTTCCAAAAGCCTGCCCGCCAACGCCGTGTTTGGAGCGGCTTTTGGATTGAGCGGGATGATATACCGCTGGATCGGCCTGTCTTCGTCCATCATTTCTCCTTTCGGGATAATGGGAAGACCTCAAGCGTCATGTCCCGAAGATCGAACCCGGCCCCGTTCTGGTTGGCCAACCCAAAACTCCACAACCGGGAACGGATTCCCCTGGCGCTCCGGACAAGCGTAAATACCCGCCTCTGCCGTAACCCAAAGTAACCTCTGCCAGTGATCTCATGGCTTTTCTCGGCTCCATCGCCGGGATATGTTTTAAACGTCACCGCTCCGCTCGCCCGCATTCCGATATGAGCGTCGGTGATCCTTTTCAGCGAATGCGGCTCTACTCCTTCGATCTCCGAAAAATCGGTCATCCCGGTCTTCATCTCCGCATTTATGGGAGCGCCGTTGTCGGAATCGCCGCGTAGAATGTGGATTCCCGACGAATTGGCCGCCATATAATGCCGCCCCACACGGCACACGGAATTGAAGTTAAACCCAGAGTATTCGGAGACGGCCTTGTTAGCCGTGTTCATCACGACCGTTTCACAGGTTTCCGGCGATATTGTGTCCGCTGTTATGTTGATACTCATACGCCGGACACCTCCATGAAAGCTGTGGCTCCGCTGACACGGAACGCAGTACAAAACATGTCCACGTCAACGTCCATGTGTCCAGTGGCAGGACGCGCCACACCATCGGAGGTGACAGTCATGATGATTACGGAGGGCAATTCACCAGTGGCATCGGGAATGACAGTGCATTCCGCTAGAAGGAAGTCATCGGTGTAGAAGCGATCCGCCATCGCGCCTTTTATCTGCATACCGGCGGTCATCATGGAAGTTTCGGAAGGAAATTCCGCATCCGCTTTGCCAACCGGCCACGCCTCGCAAGCCATCACGGATTCGACATCAAATCCCGCTTCGCTGGCGCCGCATAGAATGTTAAAACCGGATTCCACGTCGAACACGTTGATAATCCCGGAAGGGATTACAACGCCTTCGCCAAAGAGAACCGGGTCAACGCTCATTGCGCCATCAAGGGTGTTCACAGATTCGCCTTCACCGTAAACATCCGTCTCAGTCGAGTAATCGGAGGCGAAACCGTCTCCCTGTTCCGCCAACCCGAATTTGAAGCTATGCGCCATGCCAAGTTTCGCGCCTCCATCGGGAAACAGCCGGATCGGATTCAGCCGGAGCGCTATCAACCCACCGGCTATCGCCGATCCTTCAGCCTGAAACCGCGCCGGAGCCAGCCGCACCCCATCCAATACGGCGAGTTTCACACCGCCGATGGCGGTCATTCTCAGTTTGGGAACCAGCGTTGGATTGTGCGACGCGCCGATAATGGCCGTGGAGCCGCCTTTCCCTCTTAACGGGTTAAACCGGAACCCATGAGATGTTCCACCAATAACTCCGCCCTCGGCGGTTATGAGAAGCTGGTTCTGCGAGTCATACGGCGCGGACGGAATGGTGTAAGCCGCTTCCCAATCCACCGTCGGGTTGCCTTTGGAGAAACGCAATTCCTCGATATTCCCCTGAAAATACCCGCCTGGACTGGCGTTATTCGTGTCCACCGAATACCCGATGGTGAGCCAGCGTGTGGTGGAGGTCATAGTCCATCCAGCGGTAATCCACGTCAGCCCCTGAAATTTCCCGTTTATCCAAAACGTCATCCGATTGCCGGAAAGAACGCCCCTAAAATGCGACCACTGGCCGATGGAAACGGAAGAGCCGACAATGGAGAACTGCCCATTTGCGGCGGTGTTTATAAGGAATGTGACCTGCCCCGAACTGTTGATGGTCACGTTCCATAACGACGCTCTGCCGATAATCACAACCGACGTGGAATAACCCCGTGAATCCAACGCTGGATACGCTGAAGGGCGAATCCATCCATCAATGACCACGTTATTGGCGCTGTCCAGATCGAAATCAGCTAGGTTGTCCGTCACCTTAACGTTGTCGTACCCGACATTGAAAGTGACTCCCGTCTGTGTCGCCGTGGTCTGCTGGCTTATCGTGATGGAGTCCGCGCCAATGGATGTGATTGTGACAACGCCAAGGTTCGATGGGATGGAGCCGCCCGATATGGTAGCCCCAACGCGGCATTTGGCTATATCCGTGGCGGAAACGCCGGAGATAATGTAACTGGCCGGAGTGGTATTGCCGGTTATTGTCTGGGCATTGGTGTAATAGGAATGCGTCCCGAACATCTTGTTCGTTCCATCCCAGGTCAATGTCCCACCGCCGATGAGCGTGGGATTGTGCCGTCCCATCGCGTCATTCACGTTCCCGTCAAAATGCAGAAGCAGTTTTTGATACGTATCCGTGACGTTGAAAGGAGCGGATGGGACTTGCCGCGTCAACGGGTACGGATTCTTTCTCTTGGCGAAACGGAACTCGTCAACCCACCCTTTGAACCAGCCGCTTCCCGGATTACCCGCGCCATCCTGCCCGGCTCCGACAACAAGATTCTTGTCCGTCCGAAGCCGCGCATGTGGGCTTTCGCTGTAAATGGAGGCTTCCAGCTTTCCGTTAAGCCATAAGTTGTACCGTCTCGATTCCTCGTCGTAGGCTATGGCGGCGTGGTTCCATTGCCCCACGGACACAAGCGTGACTGACGCGGTTTGGGTGGTTATGTCCTGTATGAACATGTACAGTTTGGAATCGGTTCCGATGTAGATGGCGAAACACTCTTGCTTGTAAAACAGATACTGGTTCGCCGCCGTAATAGCTTGCGGCCTGAACCGCAAATCGGCGATCCAGCTTTTATGGCCGAGGAAAAAGTCTTCCAGGGAGCCGGATACCACAAGGCAATCGCTCGTCCCATTGAAATAGCACGAAGACGATCCGAAGACCGCCTGCGCCGTATCCAATTGAACCTGCCCCATAGGTATGACGGTATGCCTCTTTGCGTCGTCAACGATGGACGGCGATCCATCCGAACCGTTGAAGTGCATCAGAAGACAAGTGATCTCAGGAAGGGTATAAGGTTCCGCCGGAAGGGTAAAATCCTGCGTATGCCCCGTTTCGCCGCTGGTAATTCTTAGCTCGTCAATATAGCCGTTGAAATAACTCCCCGGAGCGGCGTTAGAGGTGTTGAACGAACATCCGATGGTAAGATGACGGTACAATTCCGCGATGGGGTTGAACCTCGCCTGGATGGACGCTTCCAAAACCCCGTCTATGAATAAATACCACATCGCGGAACCGGCCACGCGGTTCACCTCCACGTGATACCACCGGTTGACCGACAACACCGTCAGGCTGGTGAGCGTGATCGTATAGTAAACGCCGTCCTGCGAACACCGGAAGCTTATTGTTCCGTCGGCGTTCATGTTGATTATGAAGACAAGTTCCCTGGCGATGATGGTGGAAAGCCCCACAGTCAGCAGATATACCCACAGGTCAATGGAGAAATTCGCCTCGCCGAAGTTCAACAGTTCGAGCCGCCCGGACGTGGCTATGTAATCACCCGTACCGTCCACAACCAGCGATGTGTAACCGAACTTCTTCTGGACGGTGGACACCCTCTGCGACTGATACGACGGTTCGGTGAAAGTCCGCATTCCGCTGTCGTCGCAGAACACATGCTGGTCGTTCGCGCCGTTGAAACTCATCAGCAGAAGGACGGACATCCGGCGCTCCTCCTACGATTCGGAGTAGAGGTTGAACCGTGGCGAAATCAGGATTGATGCGTTGGGGCCGTCCACGATATGCGGGCATTGCGCCGATGGGAACCGTTCCACGAAAAGAAGTTTGGACGGGTCTGAGGCGTAAACCGCGAAAAACCCGTAAACGTTCACGTTGCCGCTGATCCCATCGTTGATGAAACTCCAGAGAATATCCGGAGCGAACGCTTCGCCCTTGCCGGTAGATGTGTTGGTCTGGATCGTCCAGTTGGCCGGTGTGATGGTCTTGCGTGAATAGCCGTGTTTGCCGGTCATCTCGGTCAAATCCGTCACAACCGTAGCGTCGGACGGCGTAACGTCGTTTATATAAAGGCAGTAGAGGATGTCTTCAGAGAATATCTTCCGCAACATCTCCACCTCGCCGATGTTCACTATCTTGAAAGCCATGTCATCCGCTCCCTATTTGATTCCAAGGTTGAACACGGAAATCTTCACCTCTTCCCCAGCGGTGACGCTGGTTCCCTTCTGGAAATTGATATCCTTGCCGCTCTGGGCGCATTCGCCGTCCTTGCGGAATTTCACCGTCGTGGAGGATTCAGGGGAAAGGTCGGACGGGTCGAGCAACCGCCCCCAGGCCACTGTTCCGTTCGCCGTGGCCGTGGCGCGGATAGGGGATTGCAACGGAAGATACCCATCAACGGGAACCGCGTCCCATAGAATGTTCGTATACCTTAAAACCTCAACCGCCGTCGAAGGTTTTGAGTCATCGGCTTTCTGGGGTTTGTTGCCAGCGTAGATGACCAGCGTAGCCCCAAGCGTGAGTTTCACGCCCGCCACCGTAACAGTGGCGGACTGGCTTAACGTGATCGTGTCGGCGGTCTTCCCGGTCACAGTGGTTCCAGCCGGGATGTTCGCGCCGTTGATGTACGCCCCAACGGACACTTTCGACGTGTCCACCACGTTGGTTACGACGTTCGATCCGGCGGTAAGATCGCCCGTCACCGATGGGTTGAACGCCGACAGCAAAGAGCCTTCGCTGGCTAAATAGTTCTTTAACGCCGTGGAATTGTTCGTGGCCATTCATTATTCCTTTATCCAGAAACGTATTTACGGGGCGGGGCCATGTCATAGGCTCCGCCCCCGTTATGCAATCGCTCTTCTATGGGTTTACGCCCATCGGATACCGCACGGCGCGAACGTCGAAGTTGTTCGTCGCGGTGACAAGCAGACGCACGTTGCCGCTTGAGATATCCACCGAGACGCGCAATCCGGCGATTTTGGAGCCAAACCGGTGAACTATCTCGTTGTAGTCCGCCGTCGTTCCATCCCAGATCGCCGTGACCTCGCTTACGCGGTAGTTGGCCTGGCCATTCTCTTTTACCCAGAGAGTCCACTTGGCCATGCTGTGATCGGCGATGGCCAACTGATCCACCGTGGTGGAGGCTCCACCGGTGTTGTTGTTGCTCCCGTTTTCAACGTTGGCCTCGGCGATCTTCTTCCACGCGCCGCCCTGCCGAATCCAGGGAACGCCGTTGAGTTTGTCAACGTACACGGAACCGTCTGGAGAGACCGCCACAGGCGCGCCATCCCCACCGATGATCTCGAAATCACCGTCGTAAAGGGTCAATCCTTCGCTCACAATCACGTTCTTTTCAGCCATTTTCCGTAAGTCCTTCCTAAATGAGAGTTGATTTGACAATGGCGAGAATATTCACGGAGCCTAAATTCGACAGGGTAAGCTCCATATTTCCGCTGTTTACCGACACATCAATCGAATAGGGGACGGATAACGTCCCTATCCGGAAACTTTTCACGAAATCAGCCGATAAGCCGCGCCGTTTGGCCCGAATCTCGAAATATTCGTCATCGCCGGAAGCCGGATCGGACAGGTAAACCCGCCATAGGGATACCAGCGACGCGGATGTTCCGATGACGAATGTCTGGCCGGACGGGACAAGCGTTGTGACGGAATCGCCGTCCGCGTTTATCACGCCTGCGTACCCGCCAGACCCACCACCATAGAAATGCGACGTAACGCCGATTTTAGGAGGCTCCGCCGTGTTCCATGCTTTACCAGAGCCGCGAAGCATGGTTATGTAACGCCTGCTTCCGCCAGACTCGCGGATGAACGAGAATCCCCGGCGGGCGATTGGCGGGTGGTACGCGCCCTTTGTCAAAGGTATGGCCACACCGTTGTCCGCTCCGATCCATACGCCGGATTCCGATGTCCAGACGGCCACTGTCCCGGTCGCCCCGTCCATGTTGAAAATCGAAGCGTCGGCGGTCGTATAGCAGTTTTCCATGACCGGCTCCGCGCTCAATGGCGTGGCGATGAAAACAACGCCGGTCTCTTTCTCATCCACACGGATGAAATAAACCCGTTCGCTGTCGCTGACATACATTCCGCCGCCAACGGACGCGATCATGGTTATTCGGGAGCCAAACCGCATGGATGCGAATATGTCGAATAGCTCGTAGTTGTGCGGGTCGCTTGCGTAAATGAAGTTATCGCAGGCCACATAGATACGCCCGTTGTGATAGACAGCGATATGGCCGGAGGGTGGGTTGGTTTTGTACGCGGTGGTCAGAACATCGCCAAACGTCTCCGTTCCGTCCATAACGAGGCAAGAGGCCACGCTTGCCGACAGTTCCTGGGCGAGGTATAGCTCATGCCCGTCCTGATCGGACACGTAAACATTTACCGTATCCACGCCGGAATCTGTGGATTGCGGAATATCGGAAATAGCAAAACCATCGAATCCTTCCGGCAGGTCGAAAATCCGTATCCTGGACGCTCCGGATTCCCTCCCGTCTCTATGCGCGTAAGTCAGCGCGATAAGGTATTGCCCCGGAGAGAGCGCCCCGCCCGCGACGGGTTCAATCTTGAAACTATCCAATGGCGGGATGATTCCCCAGAGCCGAACCGCCCCGTCTTTATAAACCCTGCTTTTTGTCCCCTCCGTGAAATAGACCCCACCGGCCACTTCGCAGTAAGTTATCGGCTCTTCCCAACCGGAACCGGCGGTTTCGAGAACCTGAACGGAGGGAATGATGGACGCGCCGGATTCCTTGACCGCAAGTTCCTTTATCTCTTTGCCTTCGGCGTAAATAACAGTGTCTTCACCCACTGGATAAACGCTGTGAACTCCGGAACCAGCCTGGACAAGCTCGTAACCATCTCTGCGCGACACCTTCATGCCAGCGTCGTCAATATCCACGTTCTTCGCCGTGACAAGCCACGACGCGCCGATTTCCGATGGGTCGGCCACATTGTTAATTCCTTTCCATTCGCGCAAGAAAGCTGTCGGCATCGGCTACACTCCGTTGTAGGGAACCCTGATCTCGCCCAGATTGGCGAAAAGGTTCACGCTGGCGACGCTTAACGGTCTGCCGAACGCATCGGAGAAAAGGCCGTCGTAATAGTCGGCCTTCTGGAGATTTCCGGATTCGGCGTCATCCTTCCGGTAAATCCAAGCTAATGCCCTGTATGCCAGATGGGGGTGATAAACCTCGTCTATCTCCGGAATGTCCGTATCCAAAGCCAACCGCGCCAATGGCCGCCTTATAACGTCGAACCAAATAGCGTCATCAGCATTCGGAATAGGGACAAGACGTAATTTTTTAGTCTGAAGCCCCAAAATGAAATACATCGGAACGCCCACTGGCCTGTTCCAGTAAGGATCGAGCTTTTCAAGGGTCGTTACGCTCGCCGGGGTCAAAACGCGGTTGTTCGACCTCAACACGGCGCGGTTAATCGAGATGATCCGGTTATCCAGAGGGACGTAAGGCTGGTCAAACGTCACCACCGCGCTACACACCGCGCCAGTCGTTCCATCCGCTATCAACCCGGCTCGGATACACGCCTGATTCACAGCCTCGTTTAGAAACCGCAGAATCTCCGCGCTGGACACGAACCGGTCGCCCGCGTAAGGCGATTCGTCAAGAAACAACTGACGAACCATCGCCTCCAACTCACCAACGGTCATTTCTTAGCCTTATCCCTCTGCGTTTCCACGGGGGTGTCCTGCGCCGCGTATTCCCTGTAATGGCGGCCTGCATGTTTGAGGAACCTTTCGACATGCGATGGCTCCGTCACTTCCGCCACATGATGTCCTTTGGAATTGGGCGCGAATATGTATATGGTGTCCGGATTCGTCATCTGAACCTGACTGCCGTCTTTTCGTCTAATCAGTGATTCGATAAGCATGTTTCAATGACCTCCTATTTGTTCGAGTATGTGACCTGGAGGGTGAGTTTCCCCGGCGCGGCGCCCGCCGGAGCCATTGCGATTTTCGCCGCAATTATCCGGTCATGCGCTGTTGGAGCGATCCGGTATGCGTTCGGGGAGTTCATCTCCATA
>JADGAO010000200.1 GCA_015231995.1 Nitrospinota bacterium
GCGTTATCTCCATCAAAAGGCTCTCCACGCTCAGAGGCTTGGACAGATACCCGTATGCCCCCTTTTTCAGGCAATCCACAGCCGTGGACATCTCCACGATGGCGGTGATCATTATGACTTCCGTGTCTGGATATTCCTTCTTTATATGTTCCAACGCTTCAAGACCATCCATCACCGGCATTCGAATATCCAGCAGGATGACCTCCACGCGGTTCCGCGACAGGAATTCCAGAGCTTCCACCCCATTGTGAGCCTCGGAAGCGTTATACCCTTTTTTGGCGAGTATCTTCCGTATTGTGGAGGCGGCCTGAACCTCGTCGTCAACCACTAAAACGCTTTCCATATAGCCCTATTCCGTTATCAGGTATAACTTGCCTTCAATGAAGAATTTGACCAGCCCGGGATCGAACTGTGTCCCACTGCATTCCCACAAAATGGCGAGGGCTTTCTCCCTGGGCATCCCTTTTCTATACGGCCTGTCGCTCGTCATCGCGTCGTAAGCGTCGGCTATCAACACTATCCTTGACATGATGTCTATCTGCGTGTTGGCCAGCTTGTCGGGATAGCCGCTCCCGTCGTAATGCTCGTGATGGTTGCGGACAATCCTGCTCACATCTCGCAGGGTATTTATGGTGGAGGTTATGTTGTAGCCGATGACAGGATGGGCTTTTACGCTCTCGAATTCCTCTTGCGTAAGTTTTCCCGGCTTGTTGAGGATCGCCTCGCCGACGCCTATCTTTCCTATATCATGAAGCATGGCGCCGGTTTCAAGCGCCTCGAGCCTCTCCTTGGACACACACGCCGCCTCCCCCAATCTCACCGAATAGGCCGCTACACGCCTGCAATGCCCTTTCGTATAAGGGTCTTTGGCTTCTATCGCCTCCGAGAAAGCGAGGATGATCTCCCTATTGGTTATTTTCAATTCATCATAGAGCCGGGTAAGCTCCGCCGTCTGTTCGGCCACTTTAAACTCGAGCGTCTTTTGATAGGCGCGGTTTTCGGCGATAAGCCTCCGCTTTTCCAGGTTGGACTGGATGGAGTGCAAAAGCTCCCCCAGCATTATCGGCTTGCGCAGAAAGTCGTCCGCGCCCCCCTTGAGAGTCAAAAGGCTTATCTCG
The DNA here is from genome assembly GCA_015231995.1 of Nitrospinota bacterium. Taxonomy (GTDB): domain Bacteria; phylum Nitrospinota_A; class UBA7883; order UBA7883; family JACRLM01; genus JADGAO01. The sequence continues at coordinate 1,119 of JADGAO010000200.1, forward strand.
ATGTCCTCGACTGCTGTGGCCATAATGATCACCGAATCGCTGTCGAACTTGCGTATCTCCGCAAGCGCCCGATCGCCGCTCATTTCCGGCATCTTCACGTCGAGGATGATTAAGTCCGGCCTGATCTCCCTTGCAAGCGACACCGCCTTTTGCCCGTCATTAGCTATCGCCGTATCAAAACCTTCGCGCTTCAAATACTTTTCCAAAGCGAGGCAGAGCGCAACCTCATCGTCAACTATCAAAGCTATACGCCTTTTGGCTTCCATCAATCCGCTCCCATCAACATGTCAATTCCTCAATACCGGCAAGGTAATGATAAACGTGGCCCCATGGTTTTCTTCGCCCTCCGCGCTTTCCACCGTCATGTTTCCGCCATGGTTTTGCACTATTCCGTAAGCAATCCCCAAGCCAAGCCCCGTTCCTTTTCCCTCTTTCTTGGTGGTGAAAAATGGGTCGAATACTTTTCCCATATTCTCCCTGGGAATCCCCACGCCGTTATCCGCAAACCTGATCTCTATCTGCGAACCTTCCAACAGGACGCTGATTGTAAGGCGCCCATTCCATCCTTTTTCCCTTAACTCATCCGCAGAAAGATATCCGCGATGTTCGTTCATGCTGTCGCGCGCATTGCCGATAATGTTAAGGAAAACCTGCGCCAGCTGATCGGGGTCGCCCATTATTTCTACCGGGTTGGGATCGAAACGCCTGATCAATTCGACGCCTTCGCTTTTCATCTCATATTCGACAAGCGATATCGTTTTTTCAATAAGTTCACGGACGTTGACAACCACGTTCTCGGGTTTTCGCTCCCGTGCGAATTCCCGGAGGTTGTCTATGATTTTCGAAGAGCGTCTGACCTGCTCCATTATCACGTTGTAAGTATAGTCCCGCTCCTCTTTTACCTCGTCCCCCATTTGCAGGAGTTGAACAGTCGTGGAGATTATATTCAGCGGGTTTTTAAGCTCGTGCGCAACGCCTGCGGACAACCGCCCCATGGACGCCAGTTTCTCGCTTCGGATAAGCTGGCTACGCGTCTGTTCTATGTCAACCAAAGCTTTTTTCAGCTTTTCATTGGTATCGGTTAACCTGCTCTCCCATTCCTTTTGAGCGGTGATATCCCTGATGATGGCCGAGGCTCCCCATCCATCCCTCATCTTCACTGGCGCGATGGACAACTCGACTGGAAACTCCGATCCATCCTTGCGTTTGGCTGTGATCGATCTCGTCTTGTTTAGAACAGCTCCTTCGCCGGTCTTTAAGAATTTTGACAAACCTATATACGCCTGCTCCATGTACTTTTGCGGGACTATGTAGTCATGCATGTCCCGCCCGACCATCTCCTTCTCGGAGTACCCAAACACCCTCTCCGCGCTTTCATTCCACATGTAAACTTTCCCTTTTTCGTCTATGCAGACGATCGGGTCGTTGGCGGTTTCCATGATCGCCCGGTGGCGAGCCTCGCTTTCGCGCAAAGCGTTCTCAGCCTGTTTGCGTTCGGTGATGTCGCGTATCGAGGCGTACCACATTGACGCTATGCGTTCAGTGTCTTCGGTGGGACTAATTTCCAGAAACGCCCATATCGTTGCGCCATCCTTGCGCTTCATCCTCAGATCACACGCCTGGGGCATGCCTGATTCAAGTAATCGTTTGCGTAACAGGTAGTAGATGTCCTGATCCTCGGGAGCTATAACTCGGGTGAACGGCTGATTGACTAAATGGTCTCTTGGCATGCCAAGCAAATTGGCGGCCGTGAGGTTAGACTCCAGAACCAAGTCCTGCTCGCTGATGGTGAGATACCCTATCGGTGCGAACTCATAGAGGTTGAGATACTTTATTTTGGCGGATTCCAGTTTCTCCTGCGTTTGGAGTAGCTCTTCGTTCTGCGCCAGTAACTCGGTTTGCGTCACATGCAGGACTTCCTCCGCCCGTTTGCGCTCGGTGATGTCGTCAGTAATGGCGGCAAAATACCCCGGTTGTGGGCAGTAAGTAGACATACTCAGCCAAAGGTTGAGAATGTCGAAATTAATCATAAACTCGGTTCCCTCGCCAGTGAGCGCCACCCGTCCGTATGTTTCAAACAGGTTAGGCTTAAAGTCTTTGATAGCAGGGAAAACCTCCGTGGCCCTCTTTCCTTCAACCGCATTTTTTTCAATCCCCATCACCCGCCCGAAAGCGTCGTTGACCTCCAGATATATCCAGTCAACCGGCTGGTTGTTTTCATCGAAGATCATTTTGCAATAAGCGAATCCGTTTCTCATGTTCGTGAAAAGGGCGCGGTATTTACTCTCGCTCTGGATTAGCTTATTTTCATAGTCCTTGCGCTTGGTGATATCACGTATGGTGCATTGGATTAGATCCGAGTGATCCACGAGATAGACGACGCTGGTGAACTCCACTTCGATACGTTGGCCGTCGAAGGTTTCCATGGGCAAGTTATCGTAACGGAGGTATTTTTCTATCCGTAATTTAGTGAAATTATCTTCGTTGGCTATGATGTCCTTCAAAAATCCCAATTCCCATATCTTTTTACCGATGAATTCTTCATGCGAGTAACCGAGCAGTTCGATCATAAATGGATTCACATCGAGGATCATCCCGGTTTTACCCTCCAGTATCATAATCCCGTCTTTCGCCGATTCGAACAGCAGGCGGTACCGGGCTTCCGAAAGAATCAGGGCGTCCTCAGCCTTCCTTTGTTGAGTAATATCGAAGTTAACGCCGATTATCGTGACCGGCTTATTGTCTTTACCTGCTATGATTTCCAGTCTGTCGCGAACAATCCTCTCTTCCCCATCCGGCCTGATTATCCGCAAGTCAAACTCAGCTTGCGACTGCCCTCCCGACAATATCTCTGAAAAATATTCTTCGATTGTTTTTCTGTCTTCCAGATGAAGCGCTTCCATGAACTTGTCAAACGTGGGTTCAAACGCTCCAGGCTCAAAACCGTAAATCCGGTATAATTCGTCTGACCATTCTTGCTTCCCGGTCTGGATATCCATTTTCCAATTGCCAAGATGGGCGATACGCTGGGCGTTTGCAAGCGCTAGCTTGCTCTCCCTCAAAGCCTCGTTGCTCGCCATCTGGAGCTTCCATAAACGGACGATCTGCCACGATAAAAATGTCGTGCCCAGTAAAAAGATAGTTGTCATCATCGACACTTTAGCCAATTCACGCCACCACTCGGCCAGATATTCTTCGGTAGCCAGGCCAAAAATGATGTGAAGTGGGAAGTCCTCAACTTTGTGATATGAATAGGCCCTCTCAATGTTGTCCAATATGGATTTGGTTGTGTACGTCCCAGGCTCTGGATGCGTCTTGATTAGCCTTTGGATATGGGGCGACAGTGCGCTTTTGCCGATGAGGTTGCCGATCCCCCCCTCTGGCTCTGGATATCGGGTGACAACATTCAAATCTGCGTCCAGCAGGGCGACAGCCCCTTCCTTGCCCATATAGATGCCGGAAAATGCCTCTGCGAGACTCTCTAACTGAAAGTTTACGAAGACCACACCGCCAAAGGAACCGTCCGGCAGGTTGAAACGCCGGGATATGGGAATGGCCCATTTTCTGTCCACTCTCGTTAATATCGGCGGGGCAATCACCATCCCCGCATTGGGGTTGTCGCGCTGGCGGATAAAATATATGCGGTCGGCATTGTTTATCGGAGGGATGAGTTTCACGCCTGTGTCATACCTGAGCGTCCCATCGGCAGAGCACACCCTGAAACTCAGGACTTCCGGCAGGCGCGCCTTATGCCTGGCAAGAAATTGGTTTATCGTTTTTTCGTCAATTCCGCCGCCAGCGATTTGTCTCTCGATTTCGTCCGCCGCGCCAAGCAGTTCCAGATCAATCCTGCGCATGACCCCGCCGATGTGTTCCTCCAACACATGCGACAGGTTCTGCGTTGTTTGCCCTGCGTCTTTGTGAGCCTCTGCCCTGCTGTTGTATAGCCAATATCCCGCCAAAGAGATGACGAATAGATTTATGAGCAGGACGCCAAGCGCCCACAGCCGGATGAAGGTTGATGAGAATATTCCCTGGTCTGCAGGAACAGGTTGGACTGTCATGGGAAGACTCCTGTCAGTATGGAGAGGTGGCAAATCACGGAAATGTGGCCATTGGAACGACATTCTTGGATATCGGAAGTGTTCATAAATAGCTCCCCACCAACCCTCGAATCAGATCATCTACACTTCCAGTATACGCTTAAAATGCGGAAGTTTGAGAACTTGAAATAGACTGTATTATCCCCATATTATATAGTCAGAAAATACCACAATTAACATTCCACCTACCCTCCCCTCGCTCCTTTCATCTTCCCCAAAAATACGGGAGCTTCGACAAATCCGACAAACCTCAACTCCGCTCTCTCCACGCCGTCTTTGCCGATGAAAACTATCGTCGGCACTCCGACCACATTGAACTTTTTCTTCAACGTCTCTATCTCCACGTTGCCGCCGGTGGTTACGTCGGCTTTGAGCATCGCAAAACTTTTCGACAACTCCACCACGTCCTTGTCGGGAAACGTAAAATTCTCCAGCTCTTTGCACGGCAGGCACCAGTCGGCGGTGAAATCCACGATAACCGGTTTACCGGCGGATTTGG
>JADGAO010000201.1:0-2975 GCA_015231995.1 Nitrospinota bacterium
AATATTCGTGCGCTCAGAATGACAATGGTCGTTATTTGTCATCCTGAGGGAGCCCTGCGACCGAAGGATCACAGTAGAACAGGACATTCTTTTCGATGGATTCTTCGCGTTGCTCAGAATGACAATATTGGCGTTCAGAATGACAATGGTCGTGCGCTCAGAATGACAAACAAAAAAAGCCCGCCGGTTCGTATCCGGCGGGCTATTGAAAATAACGTGAGTCCGACTAGGTCCCGTGTTGCCAGGAGGAAAGATATTCCGCCTGCTCGGGCGTGAGGACGTCGATCTTGATCCCCATGCTACCAAGCTTCAACGTAGCCACCAGTTCGTCAATAGCCCTCGGCACGGCCTCAACCTTAACGGCGAGGTTGCCTCTGTTCTTGACGGCCCACTCGGAGGCCAGCGCCTGCGTCGCGAAGCTCATGTCCATGACGGAAGCCGGATGGCCCTCAGCGGCGGCCAGGTTGATAAGCCTGCCCTCGCCAAGCACATAAACCTTGGCGCCATTCGGCAATTCATATTCGTCCACGAAGTTGCGGACGTTCTTCGTTTTCTTCTTGGCGATTCCGTCAAGACCTTTCAGGTCTATCTCGATGTCGAAATGGCCGGAGTTGCACATCATCGCGCCAGTCTTCATCACCTTGAAATGATCCTTGCCGATGGCGTGCATTCCGCCGGTGACGGTGACGAACAGGTCGCCGACTTTCGCCGCTTCGTTCATCGTCATCACGGAGTAGCCGTCCATCGCCGCTTCGATGGCGCGGATCGGGTCAACTTCCGTGACGATGACGTTTGCGCCCATGCCGCTTGCGCGGGAGGCCACGCCTTTGCCGCACCAGCCGTAACCGGCGATGACGACCCTTTTGCCGGCAAGCAGGATGTCCGTGGCGCGGATGATGCCGTCGAGCGTGGACTGGCCCGTGCCGTAGCGGTTGTCGAACAGGTGCTTGGTGTCCGCGTCGTTGACGGCGATCACCGGGAATTTAAGCATCCCATCGCGCTCCATGGCGCGAAGGCGGATGACCCCGGTCGTCGTCTCTTCCATAGAGGCGATGACCTGCGAGGCCAGTTCCTTGCGTTTGGTCAGGATGGCGGTGACCAGGTCGGCCCCGTCGTCCATCGTAAGGTTGGGGTTATGGTTCAAAGCCGCCTCGATATGGCGGTAGTAGGTGTCGTTGTCTTCGCCTTTTATGGCGAATGTGGGAATGCCGTAATGGTGGGAGAGCGCCGCCGCCACGTCGTCCTGTGTGGAAAGCGGGTTGGAGGCGCACAACACGATATCCGCCCCGCCGGCTTTAAGCGCGCGGACGAGGTTGGCCGTCTCCGCAGTGACGTGCAGGCACGCGGACATGCGGATGTTGGCGAGCGGTTTTTCCTTGGCGAATTTCTCGCGCACAGCCTGCAGGACTGGCATGTCCTGATCGGCCCACTCTATCCTCTTTTTTCCCTTATCGGCCAGGCCGATGTCTTTTACGTCGTAATTCATAGCGGTAGCTTGCGTCATCAATACTCCTTTTCCTCGTTAAATCCCAGCCGCTTTGCGAAGGGCGTCCGCCTTATCGGTTTTCTCCCAAGAGAATTCCGGCAGGCTCCTGCCAAAATGACCATACGCCGCAGTCTTGCGGAATATCGGCCTGCGAAGGTCTAGGGTCTTTATAATCCCGTAGGGGCGAAGGTCGAAATGCTCCCTCACGAGGTCCTGTATCTTGTTCTGGTCTATCTTCCGGGTGCCGAAAGAATCCACAAGCACGGAGACAGGCTCCGCCACGCCGATGGCGTAAGCGAGCTGGACTTCGCACTTGTCCATTATCCCGGCGGCCACGAGGTTCTTGGCGACGTATCGGGCCATGTAGGAGGCCGAACGGTCAACCTTGCTCGGATCTTTGCCGGAGAACGCGCCGCCGCCGTGGGAACCCACGCCGCCGTAGCTGTCCACGATTATCTTCCGGCCGGTCAACCCGGTGTCGCCATGCGGCCCGCCGATAACGAAACGGCCAGTGGGGTTGATAAGGTACTTTACCTTTTTAGGATCGAAAAGAGCCTCAGGCATGATCGGATTGATGATCTCTTTGATCACGGCCTCTTTCAGGTCGGCCAAAGAAACGTCTTCGCTGTGCTGGGTGGAGAGCACCACGGTGTCTATCCTGTGGGGCAATCTGTTGACGTACTCGATAGTGACCTGCGCCTTGGCGTCGGGCCTAAGGAAAGGCAGTTTGCCGGATTTGCGCATTTCGGTCGTCCGCATCATCAGCTTGTGCGCCAGCAATATGGGCATGGGCATAAGCTCCGGCGTTTCGTTGGTGGCGAAACCGAACATCAGGCCCTGGTCGCCCGCGCCCTGATCCTCGGCCTTTTCCCTGACAACGCCCATGGCGATGTCCGCGGACTGGCCGTGCATAACGTTGAGCACGGCGCAGGATTTATAGTCGAACCCCATTTCGGAATCGTTGTAACCGATATCCTTGACCACCTCGCGGGCGATCTGCCCCACGTCGATTTTGACCTTCGGGTCGCAGGTGTATTCGCCGCCTATCAACACCATGCCAGTGGTCACAAAAGTCTCGCAAGCGACGCGGGCCATCGGGTCCTGCGACAGGACCTTGTCAAGCACTGCGTCGGATATTTGATCGCAAATTTTGTCAGGATGCCCTTCCGAAACCGATTCGGAAGTGAACAGATAATTAATACGTCCCATGCCAAGACCTCAACAAAGTGTTTTCAAACGTGTTTTCAACGCTAAAGAAAAAAAGGACATTTGATGTTAGCACAAAAACCGTTTTCAAAAAACATAATTTGAGAGAGAATCTAGAAGATTGGAACAATCGGCCAGTGTGTCCGGTTTTTTTAGGGTGTAAGATAGACAGGGAGCCAGTGTCATTCTGAATGCACGACCTTGTCATTCTGAACGCCAGTGTCATTCTGAACGAAGCGAATGCGAAGTGAAGAATCTATCTAACTTGATCCTTCGGTCGCTA
>JADGAO010000201.1:3074-5704 GCA_015231995.1 Nitrospinota bacterium
CTGAACGAAGCGAATGCGAAGTGAAGAATCTATCTAACTTGATCCTTCGGTCGCTAGCGCTCCCTCAGGATGACATAGCGCGAGGCTCCCTCAGGGTGACTTAGTCCGAGGTTTCTTCAGAATGACAACGGTCGCCGAGGCTCTTTCGGGATGACAACAAAAAATGTTTGCATTCTAAACGCGTACTGCAAAGGAGATGTGTTAAATCATGAAGTTTCCGGAATACAGGCCCAGAAGGATGCGCGCCACTCCCACCATCCGCAGGATGGTGCGGGAAAACAGGCTTTCGGTGGACATGCTCATCTACCCGATGTTCGTCCGATACGGCTCTGGCGTGAAAGAAGAGATAGGCTCCATGCCGGGCAACTATCGCATCAGCGTGGACAGGATAGCGGCGGAGGCTAAAGAGGTTGAGTCTCTCGGCATACCGGCGGTCATCCTGTTCGGCATCCCGGAGACGAAAGACGAGACCGGTTCGGAAGCGTACAACCAGGACGGCATTGTCCAGCGCGCCATAAAGGAGATCAAGAACGCCTGCCCTAGCCTGGTGGTGATAACCGACGTCTGCATAGACGAATACACCACGCACGGCCATTGCGGCGTGGTGCGCGGCGACAAAGTGCTTAACGACCCCACGCTGGAGCTTTTAGGCGCGATGGCCCTCACCCACGCGCGGGCTGGCGCGGATATCGTGGCCCCGTCGGACATGATGGACGGCAGGGTCGGCGCGATACGCATAGCGCTCGACCAGAACGGCCATACCGATGTGGCGATAATGTCATACGCCGCCAAGTACGCGTCCGCGTTCTACGGCCCGTTCCGCGAGGCGTGCGATTCCGCCCCGCAATTCGGCGACCGCGCCTCGTACCAGATGGACCCGGCCAACTCCATGGAGGCCATCCGCGAAGTTGCGCTTGACATCGTGGAGAACGCGGACATATTGATGGTTAAACCCGCCCTGCCATATCTGGACATCATCCGCAGGATCAAATCCCAGTTCAACCTGCCGCTTGCCGCGTACAACGTATCGGGCGAATACTCGATGATAGCGGCCGCCGCGAAGATGGGGTGGTTAGACAGGGACAGGGCGATGATGGAGAGCCTGTTGTCAATCCATCGCGCCGGAGCGGACATGATATTGACCTATTTCGCCAAAGACGCGGCGAAGATATTGAACAGGTAGGGGCAGACCTGTGTGTCTGCCCTCTGCGTGTCGGTCGATAAGGGCGAACACATGGTTCGCCCCAACGGATGCTGGAGGATGAAATACAACCCTGATATCCATCATCGCCGGTCAATCCGGTTGGAGGGGTACGATTATTCCCTGGCTGGAGCGTATTTTATTACGGTATGCGCACAGGATAAAAGCGCGTTTGTTCGGCGATATTGTGGATAGTGATATTGCATTGAACGATGCGGGGCGAATGGTTCAGAAATGGTGGGGCGAATTAAATCACAAATACGCAAACATTGAAACGGATGAATTTGTGGTTATGCCGAATCATTTTCACGGCATTATACTGATCGTAGGGGCAGACCTGCGTGTCTGCCCTGATAAGGGCGCAACCGCACAGGGCGCACACATAGGTGCGCCCCTACCGGGGATAATGCAATGGTTCAAAACCATGACAACGAACGAATACATCCGCCATGTCAGGACAGATGGATGGACGGCATTCTCTGGCTGACTGTGGCAACGCAATTATTACGAGCATGTCATTCGCAACGATGAATCCTTGAATCAAATTCGGGAATACATCGCAAACAATCCGGCGCAATGGGAATCCGACAGGGAAAACGAGGATGGAACGGATATGAAACCATCCAATACGAAAGACGAAGTATGGCTCAGGTAACCGAATCTATCATAGTTAAACCCCCTCGGCGCCGAGGCGCCACTCCCCCTTTGTAAGGGGGAGAAAAGGAGTGTCTTAGCGCCAGAGGAATTTTATCCCATGAAACCGCGTCTTCTTCTCCACGTTTGTTGCGCCCCATGCTCGCCGCATGTCGTGGAGAAATTGCGGGAGGAATACGACGTAATCCTCTATTTCAACAATCCCAATATCCACCCGAAAACGGAATACGAAAACCGGCTCAACGAGGTTGTCTCATGGGCGGGCAAGGAGGGACTTACGATAATCGTGGAGAATTACGCGCCGGAGAAATGGTTCGCCGCCACAACCGGGATGGAAAACGAGCCGGAACGGGGGAAAAGGTGCGAGACCTGTTTCGACCTGCGGCTGACCACGGCGGCGGGGAAGGCGAAGGAACTGGGGATTGGCGCTTACGGAAGCGTCCTTTCCGTATCCCCTCGCAAAGACGCGGCCATAATCAACCGGGTGGGCGAACGCGCCGGGTATACCGCCGGAGTGAAATTTCTCACAACGGACTGGAAGAAAAAGGATGGTTCCAAAGCCACCGTCAGGATGGGGCGCGAGTTGGGATTTTACCGACAGGACTATTGCGGGTGTGTGTTTAGCTTGAAAGAGAGGCAGGAGAAAGCCCAGAAAAAGGAAGCGAAAACCATTCAAGCGGAATTATCCTGAGGCGAGCGTTGCGCTACCGCCCGCCACCCTTTTGGGGCTGTCGCCCAATTGCTCGGCGTGGGTGTTCTTCACCCCGCCGTTCTT
>JADGAO010000202.1 GCA_015231995.1 Nitrospinota bacterium
CCGCGAAAGACAAGGGGCATGAGGTGACTGTGTTCGCCATGTCCACCGGAGTGACGAACCTTGGGCGCGAGGATTTCATGTCGTTGACCTCGGACGGCATAGATATCACCGTGTGCGAACATAACCGGACGCAGTATCAGGGACAGGGCGAGATCGAGGGTATCAAATGTGGTAGCCAGTTCGACCTTGCCGGATACGTTTATGATTCCGACAAAGTTGTGAGTTTCATTTAACCATGAAAAACGTGACTGTGATCGTATCTTCAGCGCCTGACGGCGATGTGGCGGAGACGTTGAGAATGTCTGTGGGACTATCGCTCGAGGACGGCAATGCTTTGAGGGTCGTGCTGGTGGATGACGGCGTTTACGCCGGGCTTGGACATGACAGGCAAAAAACCGGCGTCGAGATAGAAAAAAGCCTTTCCACGCTTGAGATGCTCAAAAAAGAGATACTCGCGGTAAAACCGTCCCTCGACAGCAGGGGCGTGACACTTTCGAAATTCGGGATACGGGCTATCGAGCGGGAAGAGTTCGCCAAAATCCTTATGGAGCCGGGCGTGGTTATCGCCTGATTTTCCGGGAAATGCGGTTAGTAACAATAATTTGCATAAACAGATGGAAGGCATAAGCAGGGTATGTCGAAGTTGACCTCCACCGCCTGTATGACCGCAGAAGACCTCACCACCGACTTGTTGGGGAAGATAGGCAACACGCCCCTGCTCGACCTTACCAAATGCGCTCAGGGAAGCGTGCCGTCTGGCGTGTCCATATGGGCCAAAGCTGAATGGTATAACGCCGGTGGGTCCGTAAAAGCCCGCCCCGCGCTTCGCATGATCCAGGAGGGCGAGCGGCTTGGAAAGCTAAAACCGGGCATGACGATTCTCGACTCCACCTCCGGCAACACCGGCGTAGCGTACGCGCTTATCGGCCTGCTCAAAGGTTACAAGGTCAAGCTTGTGATGCCGGCCAACGTCTGCAACGAACGCAAACACCTGATGGCCACCGCATACCACGCCGAGATAGTTTTTTCCGATCCTTTGCAGGGGTCGGACGGGGCGATACTAGAATGCAGGCGGATATTCAACGAGGATCCCGGCCAATATTTCTGGCCCGACCAATACAACAATCCGGCCAACTGGCAGGCGCATTTCTACACGACTGCGGAGGAAATCTGGCGGCAGACCGATGGGAAAGTCACTCATTTCCTGGCTGGCATCGGCACATCCGGCACCGTGATGGGCACATCCAGAGGGCTGAAGGCGAAGAACCCCGACATAAAATGTTATGCGGTGGAGCCGGCGGAGTCGTTGCACGGCATCGAAGGGTTGAAACACATGTCCACATCCATCGTACCGGGAATTTACGCGCCCAACGAGCTGGACGGGAAAATTTCCGTGAAAACCGAAAGCTCTTACGAAATGGTGAACGTCATAAAAGATACTGTGGATGTGATGGTCGGCACCAGCGCTGGCGCGGCGGTTTATGCGGCGGTCACGCTGGGCCAGTCGCTCAAGGAGGGGTTGATAGTGACGGTATTGCCGGACAGTTGCGAATGCGACGTGGCTCACGGCATCTTCAACCTGTTGTTAAAAAAATGAGCGGCCTGCTTTTACTGGTGACAAAGACGGTTGCGACGATCCCTTCGCATCTGCGGGATGCCGTTTTCCCTGTGGCCAAGACCGTGGTGTTTCTCCAGAACGGAGTTTACAACACAAAAGAGACTCTGGAAAAAAACGGGATCAACCTTCCAGCTGGCGTGAAGTGTTTCGCGCTCGGCGAGGACGCCACGGCGCGGATGGTTGACGCTTCGTTCGAGAAAATTGATTACGCCTGGCTTGTCGACGCGATTGACGCCAGCGAAAAAACGATAACCCTGTAAATACGGATATCAGCGATGAGCATACAGGCAGATCAAGAGATAAACATTTGCGGCGACGTGTGTCCTTACACGTTCGTCAAATCAAAACTGAAGATCGAATCCATGAATCCGGGCGAGGTGTTGCGGATCGTGACCGATCACGAACCGGCCACCAAAAATGTCCCGAAAAGCATGGAGAACGAGGGACACGAGATACTTTCACCCCCGCACAAGATAAGCGAGAAGGTGTGGGAATTCTTCATTAAGAAAAACTGAGACTATGGCCGAACGATATCTGTCCGTATCATTGCCGGAGGGACTTGTCAAAGAACCGGTGATCTACACCCTCGTCAAACGCTACGGGCTTACGGTCAACGTGCTTCGCGCGTCCGTAACCCACACGACAGGCTGGCTGTCGTTGAGCGTCACTGGCGCCGAGGACAAGATCGACGGCGCGACGCTGGATTTACGATGCAGAGGGGCGATCGTGCAGGAGGGCGGCTCTGAATTGCGGGATTTGAAGTCCGCGCCCCTTGTCTCCGGCGTTAGGGTGCGGCTCATCGTGCCGAAGGAACGGGTGAAAGAGCCTGTTCTGAGCCAGATGATATCCACCCACGATGTGATAATAAACATACGCCAGGCCCGGATAGACGACAAAGAAGGGGTTTTGGACGTGGAGATAACCGGCTCTCTTTCCTCCATAGACACGGCGATGGATTCGCTCAAAAAACGGGGCGTGAGGGTGGAGCCTATCGAGAAGACGGTGATCGAGTGAAAATCTCGACGAAGGGCCACTATGCTGTGCAGGCGATGGTGGACCTGGCCGCGCAGGAGGGCGCGGGGCCTGTGTCGTTGTCGGTGATAGCCGAGCGGCAGGGGCTTTCGCAAAACTACCTCGAACAGCTTTTCGTGAAACTCCGAAAAGCGGAATTGGTGAAATCCGTTCGCGGTCCCGGCGGCGGATATACGCTAGGCAGGGGCGCCGACGCTATTTCCATCGGCGAGATTTTCGCGGCGGTGGACGAGAGCCTGGTTTTGATAGATTGCGTGGACACCAGCGGATTGACCGAGCACGCCACCTGCGATAAATCGTCAGGGTGCCGGACCCAAACTCTTTGGGCGCGGCTATGTCACCACTTCAACGACCTTGTGAATTCCGTAACCCTCGGCGACGTGCTGAGGGGCGAGTACGATTTCCCCACAATCGCCCACGGCGTGGTTAAGGGGTAATTCCAGTATCATTTTGCCCCTCGACAGAACCTGTCTTTGAGCATGGCGAAGGACTCAGGGTAAACTCCGCGAATAATCTGTCCCCTATTTGAACCTTCACCCGCAAGCCGCTATTTTCCCTGTAGCAAATCATGTCACCATGGAGTGGCATACCTTATCTCGTTGCCCTCGTTGGCAAAGTATCCAACCGAGATCATGCCAGGGTAATCAGCCACCGGATCTTCATCCCTGACAATTCGCCCAACTTGAATAGCAGGAGTCTTGACAATAAAGGGCGGTTTTTCCTGGCTCGCCAATATCCCCTTGATCAGCGTTGAGTCCTCCAACACAAGCGACCTGAATTTTTCAGTGTCGAACAATTCCTCGTATTCGAGGTCTGTCCCAATGAATATCGGCTGATTTTCCACAACAAAAACATTCTTGAATGATTGTTGCATGGCCCCCAATGTCGCCCTGGATGTGCTGTAACTGATGTGCATGCCTTTGGGGGTAAGCCTGCTTTTCACAATCTTGAAAAACTCGACCGATCTCAAAACTGATGCGCCGGGCATTTTTTCACCTGAGCTATATTGAGCGATGATGTCATAGCGGTTGTTTGTGCGCATAAGATCGAGACGGCCATCGAAATATTTGACAGTACTGTTTGGGCGATATAACAGGTCATAGTTGTATTCCCGATATTTTCTATTGAACCATTCCAATGAATTGCTGTAATCCACGCTGGTTACTCGCCGCGTCCCATCAATATCATTAAGGCTTGCGATCTTGCCGTTGGAAACACCCGCCGCGATTCCAATGATGTAAACGCTTTTATTATTTCGAGCGATTAGCGGCAATGTGTACTGCAATGTGCGGAAGGCGCCCGACTGGCTTTTGTTAAAATTAGGCGATTCATAATGGCCGTTGATCCAGAGTGATTTAGATCCATGATTAGTGGTCACCCATACAGCGCCCGACCAGCTTTCCGTGACTTCCAACGCCACCACGCCATCCCAATTCTTATGCTTGTTCAAGTGTGCGTAGGCCAACCCACGGTGATAACGCAGATGAGGAAAACGGTAGCCACCGGTATCAAGCGAGTTGCCGGCCTCAAAGAGTAGCAATGCCGCCAAAAGCCATGCGGGAACCGACCCGTTCGCCAAAGTGGGCGACCATCTTATGCAACGGAAATAGAGCCATACAAGAAGGGCTATCCCTGCAATGATCACATAAATACTGCTGATCAAATAGCGGGGCGCCAGAATGTTTGTCGCCACCCCACCCAGGAAGAGTCCGCACAGGTTAGCGCTATACAGTAGGGCATATTCAAATGCGCCTAAAGTCTTAACATGCTTGTAAACAGCGGAAAAAGCCAAGCCGCTGAAAAGAGCTGGGGAAAAAACAGTCGCGACGATAAATGCCCCGACGGGCGTCAGGCCGATAAGGCCCAACAGAGGCGATATCCATTCGGATGTCAAAAGGATCCAAAATAATACGAGGGAAAAAAGATATCCGGCGAGCGCTTTGGGCAAGTCAAACCGCTTCATGGCGGCCAACCCCACCCCGAATGTCCAGAAAACCAGATAAACACTTAGGGTAATGCCAAATATTTCATAGTTATATGGATGTAAAAAGGAGTAATGCCGAAACAGCAGGGCCTCATTCGAAAATCCGACAAAGCCGATGACGAATAGAATGAAAGCGGCTTCAGGGACGCCTATCAGCCTGCCGGGATATTCTTCAATTTTGCCGACCCCTTGATTTAAAATTTCTGGACGTGGAGCCATGATTAGATGCTTGAGGAAAATCGCGGTGGCGATAAACCCTGTAAGAGCGAACGCATAGGCGGAGTATTGGAGCAAGTCTTTTAGGTTGCATTCGGGCATATACATTACCGCCGCCAACCCTCCACATGCGGCCCCAGCGGTATTGAAAAACATGATGAATATAACGATCTTCGAAGATGCTCGCTCACGGGCTCTGGTGAGCATTTCAAATACAAGGGGCGTATTGACTCCCATAAAAAATGCAAATGAAAATGTCGTAACGACAATCAGCCCTGAAGCGTAAAGGTAATAGACAATGATTGAATCGCTAAAGAGTCCGTGAAGGTCGGAGAGGATGAAATGGTGGAGCCTCTCCACCGCTGTGATATACGTTAACGCAACCGCCCCGCAGACAAATTCGGTTGCCGCCCACCATGCCGAGGGAGCGCGATAAAGGGAGAGGGCGCGCCCGGCGACCAAGGAGCCGAGCCCTAATCCGGCCAGAACCGCCAGCGAAACGGCGGTCATCACAAAAGCGTTCGCTCCTCCCAACACCACCTGCAAATATTTTTGCATTACCACCTGCGCAGATATACAGGCGGCTCCAGAAAAAAACAGGGCTATTGCGATGAATAGCTCTAGAAAATATTTCATCGTTTCCTTAAAACTAACCACAAAGTTTTTGCGCTACAAACATCGGTAGTATCTTACTGGATTCCTCGGCAATGTTGCCAAATTTAGGTTGGAGTTAACGAACAAACGGGAGGGCGGGTAAGCTATGCACATTTATCCTTTTTTCTGTATAATACACGTATTGTTCTCGTGAATTCGACAAAGCCTGTGAGGACTTTAAATGACAAAGGCGGGA
>JADGAO010000203.1 GCA_015231995.1 Nitrospinota bacterium
TACGATCTTTTAAGATCAAGGATCTAACGGCTTGGCGCATCAGATCGTGTAACTCAAGTACATGTCATTTCACCCGTGAAAGGCATGTATTATCTTTTTACCGTCTACGAGTAATATACAAGGATCAAAGTAAAACAAAACATTCTACTGGTAGATTCTTCGCTGGCGCTCAGAATGACAATCTTTTGTCATCCTGAGGGAGTCCTGCGACTGAAGGATCAAAAAAGTAGTTAGCGACAGCGAAGAATCTCGTTTCAACTTAGGAATCCATGTATATGCCTGGAATTAACCGGAGATTTTGGCGACCGTGAAGCGCGACGTTATTATTATCGGCGGAGGCCATGCGGGTTGCGAGGCGGCGTTAGCTTCAGCCCGGATGGGGTTATCCACCATGCTGATAACGCAGAACATTGACCAGATCGGGGCGATGTCCTGCAACCCTGCGATTGGCGGGCTTGCCAAAGGCCATCTTGTGCGGGAGATAGACGCGCTTGGCGGCGAGATGGCACGGTGTATTGACGCGACGGGCATACAGTTCCGCGAACTTAACATATCAAACGGCCCCGCCGTCCGCTCATACCGCGCCCAGGCGGACAGGTGGCTCTACCGCGCCCGGATGCGCAACACGCTGGAGAACCAGAAGGGTCTTCTCATCCGCCAGGGCATGGTCATAAAAATATTAGCAGATGGTAATAAAATTGCCGGGGTGGAAACAAGCCTCGGCGACCGAATCGAGGCAAGGGCCGTTGTTTTGGCCTCCGGCACGTTCCTTAACGGGCTTATCCATATCGGGCTTGCGTCGTTCCCTGCGGGCCGGGCGGGGGATTTCCCTGCAGTGGGGCTTTCGGAAAACCTACGGGACCTTGGATTTTCCATCGGACGGATGAAAACCGGCACATGCCCTCGGCTGGATCGCGACACGATAGATTTTTCCAGAACTGAGGCTCAACACGGCGACAATCCGCCAAAACCTTTCTCGTTTTTCTCCGAGGGGATCGTTCAACCGCAGGTTCCCTGTTACGTCACATACACAAACGAGGCGACCCATGAGGTTATCGCTGGCAATCTCGACCGGTCCCCGCTTTACACCGGGGTCATCGAGGGCGTTGGGCCACGGTATTGTCCGTCCATCGAGGACAAGGTAAAACGGTTTCCGGAAAAACGCCGTCACCAGATTTTCCTGGAGCCGGAGGGCCTGGCCACCAAGGAGATTTATCCCAACGGCCTTAGCACCTCACTGCCGATGGATGTGCAGTTGAAGTTCCTGCGGACGATTCCCGGACTGGAAAAAGTGGAAATCATGCGCCCAGGTTACGCCATAGAGTACGATTACGCGCCTCCGACTCAACTTTACCCCACCTTGGAAACCAAGCTTGTGCGCGGATTATTCTTCGCCGGGCAGATAAACGGCACGTCGGGTTATGAGGAAGCGGCGGGGCAGGGGATTGTCGCGGGGATCAATGCGGCCCTGTATGTTAAGGAAAAAGAACTGGTTACGCTTACCCGACAGAATTCCTACATCGGCGTGATGATAGACGACTTGGTAACCAAAGGGACGAACGAGCCGTATCGTATGTTCACGTCCCGGGCGGAATTCAGACTGGTTTTGCGTCAGGACAACGCGGATATCCGCCTATGCGGCATTGGCCATAGCGTCGGGTTGCTGGCCGATGGCGATTATGAAAAATACCTCGAGAAAAAAGCCAGGGTGGATCGTGAATTAAATCGGCTCGAAGGCAAACGGGTCGTCGCGGGAGTTTTCGGCGGCGATGAAAGCTTGTCTGGCGGACGGATACCGGACGATGGAATAACCGTCAAAGATTTACTGCGCCGCCCAGAGGTTTGCCTTCGCAATATTCCCGGTTATGACCTGCCGCCTGATATGACGGAAGAAGATATCGAGCAGATCGAGATATCCATAAAATACGAAGGTTATATAAAGAGACAGGAAAAACTGTTGGCGAAAACCAGCGAATCGGAACACCGGACGTTTCCCCCGGATTTCGATTTCATGTCCGCGCCGGGCCTTTCAAATGAGGTTCGGGATAAACTTACCGCGATACGCCCGCTGAATCTGGGACAGGCGGGGCGCATTTCTGGAGTCACTCCTGCGGCTCTAACCATATTGCATATCTACCTTGAAAAACTGTCACATGAACGCCAAAGAGATTGATTTTTCATCGCTATTCGGCCCTACAGCCTATCAGAAGCTAACCGCCTATGTGGATATTATCGCCAAATGGAACCGTAAAATATCCATCACCTCCGTGCCGGACAGCGAAGTTATGCAGAAGCTTATCGCTCCGTCCGCATGGCTGGGAATGCTGTATGCGAAGGAGGAGATCGGGGTGGTTGCGGATTTCGGCTCCGGCCCGGGGATACCGGGAATCCCGATGGCGATAATGGACACGAGGAACCGCTACCTGTTGGTCGAATCTGGCGGGAAGAAGTGCGAGTTTATCCGCTATTGCGTCGGGGCGCTTGGGCTGGATCGGGAAAAAGTCCGCCCGCTGAACGTCAGGGTGAGCGCCGCAAGCCAGATTGAGCCGGTCAACCGCCTGGTTTCAAGGGCGGCCGGGGAGATCCTGGAGACGCTGGAATTGTGGAAGGGGAAAACAGCGCCGGGCGCGATTTATGATTTTTTCAAGGGAACGGACGCCGGGGAGGAGTTCGAGCGCTTAAAGGAGAAATATCCGCAAGCGGCGATGGAGACGCTGGAAACGCCGAAGTGGTTTGAAAACCTGAGAATCGCCCGTATAACCTGCCCGCTGTGACTGGCGGGATGTTTCACGTGGAACAAGAATGGCCGGTTTCGGCGTTGAACCTGGCATTGGATTCTTCGCTATCGCTCAGAATGACAGGTGATTATGCGTCATTCTGAACGAAGTGAAGAATCTCCCCCCGTTTCAGCGCTTGCAATTAACCCGGATTCCGAAGTTGAAAACGCTTTGGCTCCTGATTGCTTTGTTTTTCATTGAGATTCTTCACTTCGCTACGCGGAGTTTACCCTGAGTCTTTCGAAGGGTTCAGAATGACAAGCAAGCAGTTGTCATTCTGAGCGATAGCGAAGAATCTCTCCTCAACTTAGGAATACGGGATTAAACCGGGCAACCCCGCTTTGTTCCACGTGAAACATCCCGCCACTATTTTCCCTTTGGAAAGTCGGCCATCTCTGCTATCCTTGCGGGAGATTATGAAAAAAATTATCGCAGTCGCTAACCAAAAGGGTGGAGTCGGGAAAACGACGACGGCGGTCAACCTTGCCGCGTGTCTCGCCATCGCCGACCAGAACGTACTCCTTGTGGATATTGATCCTCAGGGCAATGCGACCACGGGGCTTGGGCTTCCCAAGGCCGATGGGGATTCCAATAACATCTACGTAGCCCTGATGGAAGGCGCCATCACTCCTTCCATGATCTTCGACACCGCCGTGGACAAACTCAAGGCCATCCCCTCCACGACCGATCTTTACGGTGCGGAGATCGAGCTGGTATCGTTCGAGAGAAGGGAATACAGGCTCGCCGAACTGATAGAAAAAGTATCGGAGCAATTCGATTTCGTTTTGATTGATTGTCCCCCATCTCTTGGAATTTTAACGCTTAACGCTTTTACCGCCGCAGATTCCGTGCTGGCCCCCATTCAGACGGAGTACTACGCCCTGGAGGGGTTGAGCCAGCTTGTGAAGACGATTTCCAGAGTGCGGGACGCCTTCAATCCCACGCTGGAGATCGAGGGGCTTCTCTTCACGATGGTGGATGTCCGCACCACTCTTTCCAATCAGGTCATGGACGAGGTTAAGAACCACTTCGGCGAGTTGGTTTTCAACACGGTGATTCCAAGAAACATACGTCTTTCGGAGGCGCCGTCGCACGGCAAGCCTGTAATACTTTACGACCCCAAATCCAAAGGCGCAGACGCATACATTGATCTGGCCCATGAGCTGATTGGACGCAATAGCGGCCTTAAGGGAAAAAGGCCGGACAATGAAGGGGCAGGGGAGCCTGAGCAGGAGAGCGTAACCGCCGTCCCATCCGTCGAAAATGAGGATGGGTTTATTCAACATATTGATTTATAAGACGATATATAAATGACAAGACCAGCTTTGGGCCGTGGGCTTTCGGCGTTGATTCCCGCAAAACCCGCTGAGGGGCAAAAGGGGGAGTCCGTCAGGAACATCCCTGTTGACCAAATTTTCCCCAGCAGGTTCCAGCCCCGCACGGTTTTCAATCCCGACGCGCTGAGGGAACTGGCCGATTCGATACGCGAGCGTGGGATCATCCAGCCTGTCATAGTCACCGAAAAGAAAAACGGTTTCGAGCTTATCGCTGGAGAACGCAGATGGCGCGCCGTGAAATCGTTGGGGCTGAAAGAAATCCCCGCGATCGTGAAAATCGTCCGGGATTCCGACGCGCTGGAAATGGCGTTGATCGAGAACATCCAGCGGGAAAACCTGAACCCCGTCGAGGAGGGGCATGCGTATGAGCGCTTGATGAACGAGTTCGCGCTAACACAGGAAGCCCTCTCCAAAAAAGTTGGGAAGAACCGTTCCACGGTGGCAAATTTTCTGCGTCTGCTAAAGTTGCCCGACAGGATAAAAGACGACCTCTCCGACGGGCGGCTCACCATGGGACATGCGCGCGCCCTTCTTGCGCTCGATGACGAGAAAGCCCAAATACGTTTGCGCGACGATATTATCAACGCCGGAATGAACGTGCGCCAGGCGGAATCCCACGCCAAGTCCCGGTCGTCGAAACCTGCCCGCAAAACCGGCCGCGTTGACGACGTTCATGTGAAAAAAGCCGCGTTGATGATGGAGCGGCGGCTTGGGGTGAAAGTGGAGATAAAGCCGAAAGCCAAAGGCGGCTCCATCGTTATCCATTACCACGACCTCGACGAGCTTAACCGCGTTCTCGACCTTATCGAAGCCAAATGAAATAAACCGGATCACGAACGTAAAATAAGTTGCCAGAGAATCAAATTAGGTTTATCCTTTCTAAAAATATCAGGCCTTTGTTGTGGTCGTTCGCTAAAGGGTGGATAACCAATTAAGCTTGGAGTCGGGTCATGGCCAGGGACAACATGGAAAAAGACGTCATAAAAGCCTTTCTTGGTGACGAAACGGAATTCAGCGGTTTTCTTTCTTTCGAAGGCACCGTCCGCATAGACGGCAAATTCGAGGGCGAGATAAAAACCAACGACAACCTTATCATCGGCCCGACAGCCTTGATAAAGGCCACGATAAACGTGGGTTCGATCACTGTGATGGGCAGGGTCGAGGGCGACATCGTCGCCATGAAAAAACTCCATATAGCCAGCAAGGGCAACGTTATCGGCAACGTTATCACTCCCGCGTTGCACATAGAAGACGGGGCGATTCTTGAAGGCAATGTCTCGATGATCAAGCACGGCTCGGATGCGAACGTCCTTCCGCTTGTCCGAAAAAAGAAAAACGAAGGGGAAGAGCCCAGGCAGAATATCCCAGTCGCCAGGGCGTGAAACCCGCCGGTTTGAGGCGAAAAGATTCTTCGCTGGCGCTCAGAATGACAAAGTGCGTTGGTTGTCATCCTGAAGGAGTTTACGACTGAAGGATCAAATTATATGGATTCTTCGGCTTCGCCTCAGAATGACAACCAAACGATTGCCATCTGGATTACCCGCTAAAATAATTTCAACAAACCCTGCGCCTTTAGCTGTTCAT
>JADGAO010000204.1 GCA_015231995.1 Nitrospinota bacterium
CTTATACTCCTGATAAAATAAGGAACGTCGGCATTCTCGCCCACAGTGGCGCGGGCAAGACCACGCTGGCAGAATCCATCCTCTACGACGCTGGCGCGATACCTCGCAGGGGCAAAACCGCCGATGGCGACACAACCATGGATTTCGACGCGGAGGAAATTCGCCGGGGCGTCTCCATCTCCACCTCCGTCGCGTCGCTGGAATGGAAAGAGCACAAGATAAACATCCTCGACACTCCCGGCGACCAGAACTTCGTTTCCGACGCGCTTCTATGTATGGGGGCGATGGATTGCGCGCTGGTGCTCGTCTCCGCCGTCTCAGGCATAAAGGCGCAGACGGAGCGTGTATGGGCGTGGGCGTGCGAACACAAACTCCCCCGCGTTATCTTCATCAACAAGATGGACGCCGATCGCGCCTCTTACGAGACGGCGTTCGGCCAGATAGACGCGGTGTTCCATCAGAAGACTCTCAAGTTCACGCTACCCATAGGCGCAGGATCGGGCTTTGCCGGGGTCGTTGACCTTCTTTACATGAAGGCCTACATGTACAGCAAAGACGGCGAGGGGAAGTTCACCGTCGAAGACATTCCCGGCAACCTTAAAAGCTGGGCCGTTAAAGAGCGGCAGGAGTTGGTGGAGTCCGTGGCGGAGACCGACGAGCGACTGCTCGAGATTTACATGGAGAAAAACACTCTCGACGACGCGGATCTTTTCGCCGGGCTAAGACGCGCCATAATCGCGGGCAATGTGGTTCCCGTTCTGTGCGGGTCGGCCACGCTTAACATCGTCGTGCGAAAGACGCTGGACACTATCGTCAATTTCTTCCCGTCCCCGCTGGATATGCCCCCCCGCGCGGCGCAAAACGGAGATGGCAAACCCGTGGAGCTCGCGCCAAATCCTAACGGGGCGCCGGTGGCGCATGTCTTCAAAACCCTCGTGGATCCATATGCGGGGAAGCTCAGTTTCATGCGGGTTTTCTCCGGCTCGTTCGAGTCGGACAGCAACGTTGTCAACGCCGTCAAAGGCCAGAAGGAGCATATCGGCTCCCTGCTCGAGGTTCTTGGGAAAAAGCAGACCCCAACAGCCAAAGCCGTGACCGGTGATATCGTGGCCATCGCAAAGCTCAAAAGCGCATCCACCGGCGACACGTTGTGCGACCCCAAAACGCCGGTCGTCATGAAAAAGGAGACTCCGCCATCTCCTGTCATGTTCCTCGCCATAGAGCCGTTGACACGAGGCGACGACGACAAGCTGATGACCTGCCTGTCGCGCATAATTGATGAAGACCCGTCCCTGCATGTGGACAACGACAAGGAGACGCACGAGTTGATCCTGTCTGGTATGGGTCAACTGCACCTGGAGGTGGCCATGTCCAGGCTCAAAGCCAAGTTCGGACTGGACGTGACAAGCCATCCGCCGAAAATCGCATACAAGGAAACCGTCCGCGGCAAAGCCAACGGGCATGGCAGGCTCAAGAAACAGACCGGCGGGCACGGCCAGTTCGCCGATTGCCGGATAACCGTGGAGCCGACCGAGAACGGGAAAGGGTTCGAGTTCGTCAACGCCATCATCGGCGGGGCAATTCCGAAGCAATACATTCCCGGCGTAGAGAAAGGCGTGCGGGAGGCGATGGAATCGGGCACGCTGGCCGGGTATCCGGTGAAAGGATGCAAGGTGACTGTGTACGACGGGCAATATCACGACGTGGATTCGTCGGAGATGGCGTTTAAGGTCGCGGCGGGTCAGGCGTTCAAAGAGGCTATGGCGCAGGCGCATCCCATATTGCTCGAACCGATAATGGAGGTGGAGACTGTTGCGCCGTCGGATTGCGTCGGCGACGTGATGGCGGACATAGCCCACAAACGCGGCAGGGTTACGGGCGTTGGCATGATGGGGGGAGACCAGCAGATAATGGCCCGCATCCCGATGTCGGAACTGCTTGAGTACGATCAGGATCTTCGCTCCGTCACTGGTGGGCGTGGCCGGTTCTCCATGCATTTTCACGCTTACGAAGAAGTCCCCGCCCATATCGCCCCAAAGATTATCGAGGCGAGCAGGAGAGCCGTTGGCGGCAAGGGATAGCGAGCCGTTTAGCTCCATCTGATGCGGAAAGTAAACCTACTCGTCCCCGTACCGAGCATACGCAACACGCTCAGGCCGGACGGCTCATACCAAAAAACCGGCCAGGGCAAGCCGCTGACAACAGTAATTGTCTTGTTGTTGGTCATGGCGGCCACTGGTTATGGGGCGATTTCGTATCTAAACGCTCCGGCTCCGGATGTCGCGGTTGTGAATATTTCGGCTCCGCCCGTAGTTGAAACGCCCGCGCCTAAACCGCAGGCACCGGCTACGCCCCAGCCGGTCGCCGAGGAGCCAAAACCAGTGGCGCAGGTTGAGGATCAAGCTCCGGCCACACCCTCGCCATCCGCCGTTGTGGAAGTGAAACCCGACGAGACAAGACTTGACGAACCTGCGTTCGACCCTTTGTTGACGCGCCCAGTCGCAAAAGACGCCGCCCCGACATCCAAACCCAAAAATGTGCAGGCTCCACCTCCATCCGGCAAGTGGGCGTTACGGTTCGGCCTTTGCGTGTACAAACCCAACTGCGACAGGATGATCGAAGAGCTGTCGCATAAAAAGATAGAAGCGTTCATCTCGGAAGGCGAGGCGGAGGTGACTTTCTACAAGGTCATGGTGGGACCATTTCCCACACAGACCCATGCGGAGTCTGCGGCGGAAAAGTTCCGGGAGAAAAAGATGGATATGTCCCCATTCGCCGTGGACGACCAGCATTATCTGGGGGCCGCTTCTTTCATTGACCCCAAAATCCAGAACCAGATAATAGAGGCCGCCAAAAGCCTGGGATACCGCGCCGAGGGCGCATCCGCCAGGGAATCGCGAAAAGTGTACAAAGTGTACCGAAGCCTCATGTACGACACAAAACAGGCGGCCGAAAAGGCGTTGAGGTATCATAAGGAGCGTGGGTTGGATTGTATGGTAGAAAGGCAAGGTTGAGGATGAGCCAGATGGAAGATGAAAATGTAATCCAGGATCGCCTTTTCGAAGAACTGCCGCCGGACAGGATGTTCTACAAAATACGCGACGTGGCGAAAATACTGGATGTGAAAACGCACGTCCTGCGCTATTGGGAGACCGAGTTCCCCACGTTGAACCCGCAGAAGAATAAAAACGGCCAGCGTGTTTACACGAAGAAAGACGTGGAGATGGCGATGGAGATAAAACGCCTTCTTCACGTGGAAAAATATTCTATCGCCGGAGCCAAACGCCTGCTCAAGAAAAAGAAGGGCGGCGGCAAAGAGACGGCGTCCCTCGCGCTGGACGCCATGAAGTCCGTGCGCGAGGAGCTATCTGGTTTGCTTGCGACGCTACAGGTGGAGATATGAGGATATCGTAGGGGCGAACCTGTGTGTTCGCCCTCATAAATTGGGGCAGACACATAGGTCTGCCCCTACGCAATAATCCCCTACTTCTTCTTCCCCGCCAACGCCCGTATCCGTAGCCTCAGCGCGTTCAACCGTATGAACCCTTCCGCATCCGCCTGGTTGTAAACCGTGTCCGCTTCGAACGTGGCGAAGCGCGGGTCGAACAACGAATTGGGCGATTTGCGGCCCAGCACAGTCACGTTCCCCTTGTACAAAGAGAGCCGAGCTTCGCCCGTCACGCGCTCCTGCGATTTGTCTATGAACGTCTGCAAAGCCTCGCGTTCCGGCGAGAACCAGAATCCGTAATAAACCAGCTCCGCGTATCGCGGGATAAGCGTGTCGCGCAGATGCAGGACTTCCCGATCCATCGTCAACGACTCCACGGCTCTGTGCGCCACATGAAGAACCGTCCCGCCCGGCGTCTCGTAAACACCGCGCGATTTCATCCCGACAAACCTGTTCTCGACAAGGTCAACCCTGCCGATGCCGTTTTTTCCCGCCACATCGTTAAGGTGTGCGATCAACGTGGCGGGGCTCATTTTTTTGCCGTCCACGGAGACCGGATTTCCCTTTTCGTAACCGATGGTGATGACCGTCTCTGTGTTGGGGGCTTTCTTTGGAGACTTGGTCAACACGAACATTTCCTCCGGCGGCGCGCTCCAGGGGTCTTCCAGAATCCCGCCCTCGAAAGAGAGATGAAGCAGGTTTCTGTCCATTGACCAGGGTTTCTTTTTTGTCGTGGAAACCGGTATCTTCCACTTCGCCGCGTAGTTCATCAGGTCTTCACGCGACTTGAACTCCCACTCCCTCCACGGCGCCACGCATTTGAGCGCGGGGTTGAGGGCGGCGTATGTAAGCTCGAACCGCACCTGATCGTTGCCTTTGCCCGTGGCTCCGTGGGAGACGGCGTCGGCCCCGAACTTGCGCGCTATCTCCACCTGCTCCTTGGCGATGATAGGGCGGGCGATGGATGTGCCGAGCAGATAGGAGCCTTCGTAAACCGCGTTGGCACGAAGCATGGGGAACACAAAATCGCGCGCGAACTCTTCTTTGAGATCGCTTATCACCAACTGGGACGCGCCGGAGGCCTTGGCTTTTGCGTGAAGCGGTTTAAGCTCCTCGCCCTGTCCCAAGTCGGCGGCGAAGCATATCACCTCGCAGTTGTAATTTTCGATCAGCCAGCGGACGATAACCGATGTGTCCAACCCGCCGGAATACGCGAGAACTATTTTATTGATCTTTTTCTTGGCCATTTCCTCACCAGAGTAATCCGTCAAAATATAGAGGTGGAAGTTTACCAGAACCTGTCCGTCTGCGACAGGGTCAGTCGGGTTAGCGCCGGATACACTCTTGTCATTCTGAACGGAATGTTGTCATTCTGAACCCTTCGAAGGACTCAGGGTAAACTCCGTGAAGAATCTATCAGAGTTTGTCATTCTGAGCGCTAGCGAAGAATCCATCAAAGAGAATGTTTTATTCTACATTGATCCTTCGGTCGCAGGGCCTCCCTCAGGATGACAAGAAGGAACTCCCTGAGGAAATGACAGCGGCGTTTGATCCAGGTTTCCTCAGGAGACAGCCAATGTTCGTCATTTCTGCTTGGCGGGGCGCTCTTCACCCCGCCATTAACCATCAATGCTGGTGTTGCGGGCCGGTGTAATAATCCGCGAAAATCTTGGCGATCTCTTCGGGTTTTTTGCCCTGAGCCGTCAACTGTTTTGTCACCACGGCCTCTCTCATGCATATCCCGCATTTTGCGCCATGATCGTCAACGTAACAGGTCAGCAGGCTCTTGTGCTTGAATTGAGGATTCAACGCGCAGTAGCAATAGCAGAAAATTTTGTCGAGCGTGCCGGGAATCTCTTTGGCGACGGTGTACGCTTCCTTCGTATATGGGTCGGAGGAATATATCGCGGGGTCCTGGGTGGGGCGAGTCTCCTGCCTTGTGGCGGCTTCAAGCAGGTTCTGCTGGAATTGTTTCGCCTGAGCTTCCCTCGACTGAGCCTGCGCCAGCACAACACCGGCCGCAAACGACAAAATAAAAACGACGAACGTCACAACTTTTTTTTTCACCTGCTCACTCCTATAATTCCGACAAACGGCCATTCTCGCCGAACTGGCTCTAACCGTTGTCCACTATTTTAACAAGTATCTCGAAGGAAGCGTCTCCTAAAAACACGTCGCAGTTCCCTTCCCTCTGCTCGACGAGCACCACAGTGGCTT
>JADGAO010000205.1 GCA_015231995.1 Nitrospinota bacterium
TGTATAATGGCGCTACAAGAAAAAATAAGGATGAAACTAGCCTGCGACATCTTCGTCCCAATCGCCACGCGGATAAACTTGCGATGGCGAGCTTTTTAATGCGTCCGGTGGGTTTTGTGATTGAGAGGCTTTAAATCATGCCTGTAGCCATTTTCCGGGCCGACGCTTCCGCAAGTATGGGGGTGGGGCACGCCATGCGGACGCTTGCGCTGGCGCAGGCCTGGATCGCGCAGGGGGGCGTTGCCATCTATGCGATGGTCTGCGGCGTTTCGGGTTTTGCGGAAAAGATAAAAGCTTCCGGCTCCCAAATGGACGGCATTAACGCCGAGCCTGGCTCCATGCGCGACGCGGAGCTTACGGCCGGGTTAGCGCGTTCGGCGGGGGCGGACTGGCTTGTCGTGGACGGCTATCAGTTTGGCGCGGCATACCACAAAGCGGTAAACAGCGGTGGGTGGCGAGAGCTTATCGTTGACGACGAGGGCCTGGCGGGGAGCTATGAGGCGGACATGGTATTGAACCAGAACTTCCATGCGTCTGAGAGTCTGTATGTCAACAGGGGAGGGGGGACGCGCCTTTTGCTTGGGCCGGAGTATGCGCTCATACAGCGCGATTTTTTCAAGTGGCGCGAGCTATCGCGCACGAGTCCCCCTGTCGCCCGGCGGATACTGGTGACGATGGGCGGCGGCGATTTGAACAACGTCACGCGCAAAGTCGTCGAGGCGCTGGGTCTGATGAGTGCGGGACTGACGGAGGCGCGTGTCGTGATAGGCGGAGCCAATCCCAATTACGACAGCGTGACGGAGGCGGCCCGGAGCGCCGGGCCGTCAATTAGAGTGGAGACGGATATCGTGGAAATGGGCGAGGCGATGACGTGGGCGGACATTGCGATCACGGCGGGTGGAAGCTCCATATACGAGCTGGCGTTTTTGGGGACTCCGTTTATCATGATAACCACTGCGGATAACCAGAAACCTGTGGAACAAGCGCTAATACGGCTTGGGGCCAGCCCTTGCCTTGGGTGGCATGACGGGTTGTCGCCGGAGAAAATCGCCAGGGCGCTGGAAGGGTTCGCCGTTTCGCAATCGTCGCGTTTGGCGATGGCCGGGCGAATGGCTAGCCTGGTTGACGGCCAGGGCTCCGTTCGAGTTGTGCGGACGATGATGGATGAGACGCGTATATAAAAATTATGCGCCATAATCGTCAAGCGGGGATGGAAATATCGTTGCAGAGCCATCGCAGGCCCCCGACGTCGTTGCCATCCGCATTCAAAACCCGGAAAAACCGCAAGAATTATGTTGAAATAGAGAGCCGAATTCTGGTAGAAATGCGTTACCTTTGAGTTAACCTGTTAGCCACAATGTATAGAGGAGACCATAGATGGCTGTTAAGAAAGCGATGACCAAGGCCCAGATAGCGGACGCCATTGCCACCAAGGCCGAAATCACAAAGAAGCTGGCCGCCACGATAATCGACGATATCGCGGCATTGGCTTACAAGGAAGCCAAAAACGGCTTCACGCTTCCTGGCTTGGGCAAGCTTGTTCTCGTGCAGAGAAAAGCGCGCAAAGGACGCAACCCGCAAACTGGCGCCGTGATAAAAATCCCCGCCAAGAAAGTCGTGAAATTCAGGGTAGCGAAAGCCTGCAAGGACGCCGTGTTGGGGAAATAACCCTACCGTCTTTTTTATTCGATGATAAACCGGCTCTGGGCCGCTCTGATACGCCTCGGCGTGTCGGACGTAGTCCGGGGCCGGATTTTTTTGCGCTTACGCTTGGGGCAGAAAGTTGTCGCTTGAGGAACCCGGACTTGGGAAGGAAGTCTGGCCTAGTTGAGCCTGAGGCTTTTTGAAAGGCGCCGTATCTCTTCTTCGAACCGGTCGCGTGTGAGGTTGGCGTTGCGTGACAACTCGTCGCGAAGGCTTTCGAAATAACGCTCCTTTTCCTTCTGGAACGACAGGTCCAGGTCCGCCTTCTTGCGGAGTATGTCGCTTATCAGCTCCTGCCTGCGTTTGTATTCTTCCGTCTTCATGTCCATGTTAAGCTCGTCGAGGCGTTTGCGCCGTTCCACGTCCAGTTCCGCCTTGAGCCGCTCCAGCCGCTCCCTGCCGGCTTCTTCTGCTTCGTTTGCGATGGCTTCGAGCTTGACGGCTTTGGCGACCCGCATCTCGGCCTCGATTTCTTCGAGGCGCTCCGCGCGCATGGCGGCGATCTCCTCTTCGGCGATACGCTTCACCCGTTCGCGGTACGACTGCGTGTCAATGTCCACCGCGCGCTCCATCCCGCGCCGTTCGATTTCCGCCTCTTTGGTGGCGCGTTTGACGAGCTTGTCCTTTTCCGCAGACAGCCTTTTTTCCATGGATGCGCGCCGCTCTTCTCTTTCGCGCTCCATCTCCTCGTCGAGTTTCTCTTTGAGCGAAAGCCGTAGCCTGTCCGTTTCGTAGCGTATCCACTCTTCCTGTTTGCTCCAGAGTTTTTTCCTGCGTTCTTCCAGCCGGTTGGACAACCCGGCCTCCACAGACGTCATTTCCCTGCTCAGAGTCTCCATTCTCGCCGCCCGTTCCTCGGCGATCTCCGCTTCCATCTCGCGTTTGCGATCCATCCGCTCCCGGTCTATTTCTTCGAAGACTTTGCGCAGTCTTCTGGACTTTTCCTCGCTCGCCTCGGCTGTGGCTGATTCCATTTTATCGGCCCTGATCCTGGCAATCTCGTCCGAAAGGGCGGCCATGCTTTTTTCTTTCTGCTCCGCCATCTCCATGCCTAGCCTGGTAGCCGCGTCGCTCCGGGCTTTCTCCGCTTCCCTGGCTATAAGCTCCAGCGCCACACGCCTTTTTCTTTCGAGGATAGCCTTCACCCTTCCGGCCGCAGACCTGCGCTGGGCGGAGAGTCTGCTTTCCATGAGCCTGCGCATGGATTCCTCTTCCTCGGCCATCCTCGTCTCCACAAGGGCCAAGCGGCGATCCTTCTCCTCTTTCTCCCATTTCCTGACCCGTTCGACGTGGCGGTCTCGAAGCTGGTCCATCTCGCGTTTAAGCGACTCCACAGAGGCCAGGCGGGAGTTTTCCAGCTGTTCCTTCACCTCCATCTCCATACGGAGGGCGCGGGGCCTCATCTCGGCGGCCAGTTGCGCGGCGATATCCCTGCGTTCGGCCTCGATACGGCTCATTAGCCGGTTCCGCGCCTCTTCCTCCTCCTCGGCAAGCCTGTCGGTCATGCCGTCTCGCATCAAGGCTACTTCCGCCCGCATCTTGGCGGTCAACGACCTCATTCGTTTGTCGCGTTCGAACGCTATTTCCTTTTCCAGCGTTTCAAGCTTCCCGGCTTTCTCCCGCGCCACTTCGGAGGCCATCTTGCCCATCCACTCGGCCTTCAGGTTCTCCATCTCGCGCATGAGCTGTTCCACCGTCTCTTTGCGGAGCCTTGCGGTCTGCGCCGAAATCTCGCCTAGCCGCAGGCTCTTTTCCTCCGTGACGGAATTGTTGATTTCCGCCTCGCGTTCCCGGCGCAGAGACTCCAGAGAGCGTTCCAAATACTCCAGCCTCTCGGTCTCTTCGGTCCTCAGGCGAGCCTCCATCTCGCTCATAAGCCGCTCGCGCATGGACGCGGTCTCCGCCTGTATTTCGCCAAACCGGACGCGGCGGGCTTCCATGGCGTCTCTTTCTATCTCCAGCAGTAGGGCGCCGCGTTTGAGATCCAGCTCCTTGCGCATTTTCTCTTCGCGCCCGGCCACTGCCCGGAGGGACTCGTCGCGTTTTAGGCCGATTTCCAGCCGCAACTCCTCAAAGGCGTCGCTCCGCGCCTTCTCGCGTATCCGCAAAAGATCGTCGCCCATCTGCTCCAACGCGGCTTTGCGGTCCTCGTTGATCTTCTCGATCATCTCTCGCGTTTTGTCCTGGCGGAACACGGCCATGTCGCCCTGCAACTTGTTTAGCAGGCGTTCCCGCTCCAGGTCCAGCTTGCGGTTGAGTTTGGTGAACGCTTCCAGCGAGCGTCTTGCGTATTCGACGTCGAAGTAGGCGGTCAGCCGCATTATCTCCATCTGCGCTTCGTCGCGCAGTGTTCTGTCCAGTATCTCCGCCTCGATATCCGCCTCGTTGCGCAGGCGGGCCTTGAGGCGCGCCATCTCCTCGGAAAGGTTTTCCTTTTCCCTTTCCCGCAGGCGGCTCATGTCTTCTTTGATGGATTGGATCTTTTTTTCCCGGTCTTCCTCAAGCTCGCGCCAGACCTCTTCGCGGATTCGCTCGACCTCGCGCTTTGATTGGCTATACGTCTCCCTGCGGAGCCGTTCGGCAAGGTCGTCCATCTCGCGTTCCATTTCATCCTTGCGTCCTTTTGTGAACGCATCGAGTTCGGCGAGACGTTTCTGGCGGAGGGAGTCTATTTCACGGTTAAGCTTGGCAAGTTTTTCGACGTGTTTCGTCGCAAGCTGTTTGTCGGTGGAGATAGGGTCGTTGGGTTGGTACAGCTCAGAGCCGTCGTCGAAGGCCTGTTGAGATTCGCCGTCCATGCTCATCAGGGGACCGTCCCTTATCGAAGGGGTTGTTTTTTTCGGCCCACCCGGCGCAGTGCGCCCTGCCGAAACCACCAAAAGTATTGGAATTATAACGATATTTAGGGGCTTTTGTCAATGATGGGGCGCGTTTTGGGTGAACGCGCCAGTTACAAATCTCTCAAAACGGCGCAAGAACCGCCGTTATCTCGCCTTTCACTTCGCCCCGTTTTTCCAGTTCGGCGGCCACTTCGCTTATCTCGCCGCGTATGAACTCTTCGTGCAGTTTGGTCATTTCCCGCGCCACGCAAACGCGCCTGTTTCCGGTGATCGCCTGTATCTCGTGAAGCGTTCTTACGATCCTGTGTGGCGACTCGAAAAAGACTAT
Source organism: Nitrospinota bacterium (assembly GCA_015231995.1). Lineage (GTDB taxonomy): Bacteria > Nitrospinota_A > UBA7883 > UBA7883 > JACRLM01 > JADGAO01. Next base: position 4,873 of record JADGAO010000205.1, read on the forward strand.
CGTGCGCTCCTCGTTCATCCACGATTCGAACATGGTCTTGCGCCCCTTTTTTCTCGGCAGGAAACCTTCGTAAACGTATTTGTGGGTGGGGAACCCGGAGGCCATCAACGCAAGCGTGACAGCGGACGCGCCCGGCATGGGGCATACCTTGACGCCTTCGGCCACAGCATCACGCACCAACACCGCGCCGGGATCGCTTATCCCCGGCGAGCCTGCGTCCGTCACCAACGCCACGTTCTTGCCTCTCTGCAACTCCGCTATAAGCTCCCGTGTGCGCGACTCGATGTTGTGTGCGTGATACGAGACGACGTGCTGAGGGTGTATCCCGTAATGGTTGAAAAGTATCCGCGAATGACGCGTGTCCTCCGCCGCCACGATATCCACCGACTTGAGCGTCTCCACGGCGCGGGCCGACATGTCCGACAGGTTGCCGATAGGCGTGGCCACCATGTAAAGAACGCCGGAACTCATGCGCCTCTCTTTTTCTTTTCCAGGCGGGCGGCGTAGAAACCGTCCATCTCTTCGTCGCCGGGCATTATGAAAAGGTCGCCATCGGCGTTGAGAAACCGCGCAAGCTTGGGGTGGGACGTTTTGATGTCGCTTCGTTTAAGGTCGTCTCTTGCGGCTAGCAGGGCGTTTACGACATCAGACCCTTCCTCCTGCTCGATGGAGCATACGGCGTAAACGAGAACGCCACCCGGCGCGAGGGCCTCCGCCGCATTTTTCAATATCTCGCGTTGAATCGTGGCCATCCGCTCCACAGATTCCACCGATG
>JADGAO010000206.1 GCA_015231995.1 Nitrospinota bacterium
TAGGAAGATTGACAAAAACGCGACTACATACTGGAAGAAGAGGGAGCCATCCCAAGACCTGTCGCGTTACGAAAAGCAGTATTAGTCAGCCTTTTATCCGATCACTCCCCCGTCCCCTCCGTCACCGAATTAATCTCAAGATAATCCACCGCAAGCGGTGCGGTTCCGCCAAAATAAATCCTCACCTCGACGGTGTCGCGTTGGGTTAACGCAAAATCCACTCCGACTTCCGCAAATCCTCCGCCGGGCTGGGTCATACCGGGCGCAATCAACGCCATGGCGATTTTCTCGCGCCGGTTTCCCGATATAACTTCTATGCGTCCCGCCTGCCCGCCAGTCTTCACGTCTCCCACTGCCACCCGAACTTTGGCCCTGTACCGTCCCGCATCGTACATTCGGCCAGGGCCGTACACCATCACATCCGCAGGGTTTAATCCGGGGACGGACTGGATGGCGATAGCCTGCCCGTCTTTTACAAGCCTGCCCGAATAGTAGAAAAGCTCTTCGGCCTCGAAGTGATTGACGGGGTCATGGGTTTCCGCAAACCGCAGGTATGCGTTATCCACGAAAACCTCCACAGAGCCTAGCCGGTATGCGCGAAACTCCACCTGCCACGGCTCTCCCGGTTCCAGATAAAACTCCAACGGTACATCCTGATATTCGCCCGCTTTAAGGAAGTCGGCTCCGGCAAGTTCACGGGCGGCCAATATTTTTTTGCCTTCCTGCCCCGTCACGTCGAGTTTTGCAACTGGGCCTCCGCTGTTGTCCGACACTTTCATGCGGAATGTTACCGAATACCTGCCGCTGGGCAATGTCGCATACGGCCCGGCGTTGAGCAGGTCGCCACCCTCCGCCGGATTTGCGCCCACACCAGCTAACGCCATCCCGTTCAAAGCCTGAGTGTCTTTGACAGTTTTACCTTTTATGTTCGGCAGGCTCTCCATCTGGAACAAAAGACCCATCTGCGACACTATCTGCCGGGCCGGGCCTTCCACCGCTTTATCGCGCACGGCGAAAACCCACATCGGGTCAGCTTCCCTCACCAACGCAAGGTATGGCGAACGTTTCAACCGCTCCAGCGTGAAATACGCGGAATATGCCGAAACTTTTGGAGGGAAAGCGTTTGCGTGAAACACCACAAACTGGACACCCAACTCTTTAAGACGTTTATGTTGGGATTCGGTCATATCCCCGGAGTTCATGGGGAACAACGGCCAGAAGACTTTCTCGACGTGCTCTTTCTCCACGACGGGAGAATAACCATTTATCATCGGCACACCGCTTTGGACGGCGTAATACTCGTAGATGGATTCCCACGAGCTTTCCCCCGGCCAGACGGGGAGGTTCAATATTGGTTTGCCGCCGCTATTGTCCGCCAAAAATTTATAGGTCTCGTTCCCTTCGTCGAGCAGGCACACGCCCACCGCTTTTTTTGGATGGAAATCCACAGCCACCGCCACAGCGAAAACCATCGCCAGAACGCCGCCCCATTTTCGCCGGTCGCCATCCCTTGCAAGCCACGCCACCATGTACCCGCTCAACAACGAGAGCAGGGGCATGGCGATTATCATGATCTTCGTCGGGTTTCTGGAAAGGTTGAAGTAAGGGAAATATTTATAGAAAAAGGTGTACAGCGGAACATAGCGATCCAGCGTGGAGCCGAACGCAAGGAGGTAGCTGGCAACGAACAGGGTTGTGAAAAAAAGTATGTCCCATTTTGCCGGTTCGTCCCGGTTGGAAGGCAGCAGGCCATACACCAGCCCGAAAACAGCGGAAACTAGCGCAATACCCGCATAAACCTGCCAGCCGTGGGTTGTGTCCCACATCGCTTGCAGGGCAGGGGAGAACAATTGCACCTCGCCCATGCTCCGCCCCTGCGAGAATGTGGATTTGCTTACCATCCGTTTAAGGAGAATCATCCATCCCAACGACGCGGCGATTCCCATCGCAAACGGGATCCCTGCGACAACAAGGCGGCGGAAATTTATTAACGCCCCATCGGTTAGCGAAGGGCGCATCAACGCGGGAATCACCCTCCACGGGATGTAGGCCATCAGGAACATGAGCAGGTAGTAGGAGAGGTAGAGATACTGGACTGCCGCAATCAGCGCCAGGACTCCTGCGACGGCGCCCTCTTTTGCGGAGCGGCGCTCGATGGCCCTGTCGAAAAAATAAAGCGTCAGCGGGAACAGGAACGCCACCAGTCCCGAAGGATGCCCGCCCAGGAGCTCCACCATACGAAGCGGGAAAAAGTTGAAAACAAGCGCGGCCACAAGCCCCCCCACCCGACTACCCGTAAGCGATGAGGCCCACAGGTACATGGATACGCCCGCCAGCCCGAAAGAAAGAATCAGGAGCAGGTTATAAGCGAGCGGCATCGAAATAAAGGCTATCGGCAGATAGAGAAGTGAAATTGGCAGGCCGTACATGAAAACGCGGCCAGAGTCACCCTCGGCGACGAATTCCAGCGGATTTGAAAACCACGGGATATGGCCGGTGGCGGCGTGTTTCAACAGTCCGAAATGGTAATAGTTCTGCAGATGGTCGCCCTCGTACATCGGGGCCGTGGCGTACAACGGATCGGCGTCGTAACCGTAGGGTATCCCGTCGCGCAGATGTGTAGCCAGCGGCCATGAATAGACAAGGCCCAACGCGAGGAAAAGCAGGAAAACGCTGGCGATTTCGGATTTAGTTCGGTTCACGGGGCCTATTCCCACTTCGGCGCAAAAATCGTGGACACCAGAAAAATCCCGCACGCCGATAGCGCGATAGCCGCGCCGGATGCGATGTCGAACCTGTATGACAACGTCAACCCAAGTATCACCGACACAAGCGAACAGGCGATAGCTATCGGGAACTGAACTTTGTAATTGCTTGCTAGTTGATAAGCCACCGCCCCGGGTATCACAAGAAGGGCCGACACCAATAGCGCCCCAAGCAGTTTGATGGAAACCACGATGGCCCCGGCGATAAGCGTAAGCAAAACGTCCTGCAGTCTGTCCACGTTCACGCCGGACACCTTCGCCCATTCCTCGTCGAAACAATAGACCTGGAATTCTTTATAAAAATAAATCATCACCACGGCAGAGGCGGCCAGAGCCGCGCCGGCAAGCGCAAGGTCTTCCTGCGAGACGGCCAGGATGGAGCCGAACAGGTATGAAAATAAATCTATCGAGTAACCTCTCATCAGCCCCAGACATACCACGCCAACAGCCATTGACGCGGCGAAGACTACGCCCACGCTTATGTCTTCGTGTATCCTTCCACGTCTCGACAGCCAGCCTATCAGAAGGGCGATCGTTATCGAAAAGACGAGAGCCGAGTATGTCAGGTCAACGCCAAGCAGGGCGCCTATCGCTATCCCGCCAAACGCTGAATGCGATATGCCCGCGCCCATGAACGAAAGTTTTTTTAGCGCGACGATAACCGAGAGAGACGCAAGCAGTGTCCCGACAAGAATCCCGGCGATAAACGCGCGAACCATGAATTCGTGAGAGAGCATCTCACCCATCGTGACGCTCCCTGTGGGAGTGAACCCCGACAACCCTGTGCGGCGCGGAATGGCCGTGTAACAGTATCTCCGCCTCGCATCCGTAAGCCTCGCCGATAAGCCCTTTGCCAACCGCGTCGCCCGGAGCGCCGTGGCTATACACCTTCTGGTTGATGCAGATAAGGTCGTCCGCGTGGCTGGTTATGACGCCGATGTCGTGGCTGACCAGCAGGATGGTCATGCCCAGGTCTTTTTTTAGCTCATGAAGGAGTTGGTAAAAGATGTCCTGTGATGGAGAGTCAACCCCGGTAGTAGGCTCGTCGAGAAGAAGCAGGCGTGGCCGGGAACTGAGCGCGCGGGCGATCAACGTTTTCTGTTTTTCACCGCCGGATAACGCGCCGAACCTTTTGTTGGCCAACTCCCCAATGTTGACGCGGGCCATCGCCTCATCCACGGCCTCTCTGTCATCCAATCCGGGAAACCTGCCGGAGCCTATAAGCCCGTACCTGCCCATCATCACAACTTCTCGAACCTGAACGGGGAAATTGCTTTCCACCTTTATCAGTTGGGGAACATATCCGATGAGGTTGTGGGCTTTGCCGGGCGGATGTCCAAACACGCGGACTTTGCCCGCGTCTGGTTTGACAAGCCCAACAAAGGCTTTGAGTAGAGTTGTTTTGCCGGCGCCGTTGGGGCCGATGAGGCCGGTTATCGTCTCCGCCTGTATATTCAGGCTGACATTGTCAAGCGCGGCGATTCCGCGATAGAGCACCGTGACGTTTTCCATCTGGGCGACATACGGCGCGCTCATGATCGGTTTTCCCGGACAAACTTTTTGACCTCAGGGCGCCATGTGAACATGGCGATATCCTTCACCTCTCCGTCATAAACGGATATCACGACATGGCTTGTGTCCGGAAACGACGGTTCGTCCGTGCCAGCCCACATGGAGGCCCGATGATCCTCGTCGGACCAATAGGCGTCGTGATTGGGATGCGAATGATAGAAGCCGACAACCTCAAGCCCACGGCGAGATGCGTCGTCGAAAGCCGATTTCAGATCCTTGGGATCCATGTAATACCCGGTGTCTGCGTCTCTGGAGTAAAGATGGGGATAACGCTCCTTCAACTCCCTCTGGATGTTGGCGCAGGGGCGGACCTCGTTACGCGACGGGTCGGACGGGGAGCCGATGATCACGCCGCAACATTCGTCGGGAAACTCCCTTTTCGCATGATCGCTCATGACTAGAATGTCGCTTAGGTTGAGAACGAGCATGGTTTTCCGCAAAAACGTCTTTCAATACATCAGATTAGAGATTATATAGTAGGAGATGGGGGATGGTAGAGCCAAATAGAAGGGAATCGGCGGTAGTCAGGCTTTGATGTTGACGCGGGAATTGCCGCTGGCTCCTTTGTTTATCATCCTGCCGTTGGAGATAAAATTATCAATGTGCTGTTTGGCGACGCTTCTGATTGACGCGATAGACTGCGCGGGCATCATTTTAGAGTTACCCACCGCAGGCCTTGCCTGAAGGCCCCCGCCTTTTCCAAGGCCTCCTATGGAACCGTAACCTCCGGCTCCTGAAGCTATCAACGGCATATCGAATCTCCTTCGCGAAACTACCCAGTATCTGCATCGGCGCCTCTCAGTATAAACTTTAGGCCCATGGCTGGATTAATTATAATATATTACACAGTTGACGGACGCTCTTCAGGCAGTTTGGAGCTGTAAACGAAAAATGGCCTAAACTTAAGGTCTGCTGATTCCGATAGTAAAGTACGATGAGGAAAGTGGGTAACACCCGAAAAGGTTAACGAAAATGGTACTCGAAAAGATCACGGGCTCAAAGCCCCAGGATATCAAGAAGCTGGATGCGGCTGACAAGAAAGCCGCCACTGTTCGCCAGGACGCCGAGAAAAAGGCTCCGGTGGAAAACGGCGGTTCCACAGCTCAAGTGTCTGAAAGAAGCAAGGCGGCCATAAAAGCTTACATGCTGGCCATGGAGTCGAGACCCTTTATATCGAGAGTCTCCAAAGTGGCGCAGATAAAGGCGCAGGTTATGAACGGCACCTATCGCCCCTCAAGCGCCGCTGTGGCCGACGCTGTTGTGAAAAATATCGTTTCGGGAGTTTGATCCGGGCCGGC
>JADGAO010000207.1 GCA_015231995.1 Nitrospinota bacterium
GGGTACGGGGTATGTGCGTGACGGCCATCACGCCAATGATCTCCTTGACTCTGGTGATATCTATTCCGTACTCCTCATCCCCCAGAACGAATGTTAAATATTTGCCTTCCATGGCTCTGGACTGTGCGGCGTTTCCGACGCCCGCCTCCATAATCACGGATGAATCATTCATGACCTCACCTCCCTGAATAAGCCGATCGCTAATAGACGGGCGGGAACAAATTCCCGCGATTGACGCTTCGATTTTATAATCACGCTTTCATCCCCCACCCTCGTCTCAACTGCAAGGATGCTTCTCGTACGCAACTTTCAGGTAATTGTTTGCGCTTTCCATGCCAGGCTCCAGCTCAAGGCATTTGCAGAACGTTTTGGCGGCCTCCTCTTTTTTTCCGAATTCATAGAGGGCGCGCCCCAGATTGAAGAAGATAGCCGCGTCGGTGGGGTCTAGCTCGATCGCCTTGCGATATTGTTCGATGGCCGGCTCCGCCTTCCCCTGCCGCCTGTAAATTATGCCAAGCATGTTATAGAAAGTGATTTCATGCGGGCTGGCGCATTGCAGTTCCTTCAACATGCCCTCGGCCTTGTCGAAAAGGTTGTAGGCTATGAATTTATCCAGGACTCGTTTGAGGCCGCTCATGTCGTCGCCTGCGGTTTTGCGGGCTTTGCCCAAGGCGAACGAGGCTTTCTCCAATTCGCCGCTTCCGTAGTACGTTTCCGCCAGGATCAGCCAGCCATCGCAGTTGTTAGGCTCGATGCTCTTAATCCTGTCCAGCGTTTCTATGGCTTTTTTGTCGTCCCCCAACTTCTTGTACGTCAACATCAGGTTGTAATGCGCGGAGATGACGATGGACGTAAGCTGGATGGAGCGTTGAAAATCCTGGATGGCGCGTTTGAGGGAAACGGTGTCGTCATCGCGTTCTCCTTTCTCGCGATAGGCGACGCCCCTGTGGGTGAGGGAGTCCGAAAGCTCCGAGGTGTTTACGGCGGCTCCCTGCTCCCCCTCGATATGGTTGACGGACTTGGTGAAGGTTTCTATCGCGGCCGCAATATCGCCGGCTTTCAATTGAAGTTCCCCATACTTGATCAAAAGGCGATGGTCCGTCTTTCGCTGTTTCTGTATGGCAAGCTGAATGTGACGGATGGCCTTGACGTAATCCCCCGTGGATTTGTAATGGTCGGCAAGAAGCTCATACGGCTCCAGCGATGTAACGCTTTGATCGAGCGTGATGGCGCGCTCTAAATAAGGAACCGCTTTGGCGCCGGATCCCGACTGCAAGAGAAGTTTTCCGATATCGATGAAGTTGCGTGGGAACCAGGGAAATGCGCGGATTTCTTTGCATAACATGTCAACGGTCCGCGTGATCAGTTTCATGCGCGCGCCCCATTCGACGGCGAGGTCTTCCTGGAGGCTCGATATCTCCTGCGCCTCTTTAGCGTACTGCCCCATTATTTCGCGGCTCCTGTTGGCGGCGGAGCTCATTATCTGTTTTAAAATCGCGTTAGGCGTCAACGGCTTGAGGATGTAGCCATCGGCCCCTGCGGCGCGCAGTTCCATGATCCTTTGCGCCGTAGCCACCTCCGATGTGGCAAACACCGGCGTGCGTTCTTCGGCGCGCATGGCCTTGATCTTGCGGATCGCCTCCACGCCGTCAAACGACTTGTTCTCAATGTCTATGATGGCGATATCCCCCACGTCTTCCAAAAGAAGCTCCATCGCCTCCGTAGTTTTAAACGTCATATGGACTTTCTCGTACTGCAGATCCTTGACCGATATCCTGATGAGAGCCTGGTTGCGCGAACTTTCTTCGGAAACTACCATGATCGATTTGGTGAATTTGGCGTCCATTTGACCTAACTCCCCTCTGTGTCCGGCAAATCTTTGCGCGGCATGGTTAATTTCGGATCGTCGTCGTTTTCTTTCTTCAAGTCCAGAACCGCCGGGATGGATAGCGTGAAAGTGGTTCCCTTGCCTTCGGCGGACGCTACGAACATCTGCCCCCGGATGCTCTCCAATAACATCTTGACCCGTGTAAGCCCTACGCCTATGCCTCCGCCGTTGAATCCCCAGTTGGAGCTTGAGTGCTCCATGACGTCCTTGCCCTCGTAAAAAGGCTCCAGCGCGTGTTTAAGCTGATTCGGCGGCATCCCTACTCCAGTGTCGGATATCTTTACAATCACCTTTCTGCGCTCATCGCTGTCGGCTTCCCCAAGCCAGACAGAAATGGTTCCACGGTCGCGGGTGTATTTGACGGCGTTCTGTATAAGCTCCATCAATATATGTCCGACGCGGTTTTTGTCCTGCTGGATATCATGGCGGGCCATCGTGTTTTTCAGGTCGAAATTCATGCAACGCTCATGCGCCGCCGCCGAAACGATGGTGATAATATCCCACGCCTTTTCGCCGATGTTGAAAGTGGATGGCGACGGTTTAAGCCAGGCCTGGCTTAATATCTCCATGTCATGGAACCGCTCGATTATGTCCAGAAGGCGGTTTGAAGCCTCTTCCATCATATCTACGGTCGTTTGGGCTTTGGGGCTGAGCGGGCAATGGGCCGCGTCGCCCTTCAATATCGCAATACACCCCGTGATTATAGAGAGCGGGGTGCGGAATTCGTGGTCGGTGAGCGTGATGAACTTGTTTCTCATCTCGATCAGGCCGCTTAACGATTCGTTTTCTTGCCTCAATCTCAGGTTGTCGAAGCATTTGGCGACCTCGATGACGAGATGATCCATGTCAACAGGTTTGGCCAGCACGTTTTCCGCCCCGGCTTTCATCGCCTCTATGGCCGAATCCATCCTTCCATGCGCCGTCACCAGCAGGGCCATTGTCGCCGGATAAAGGTTCTTTATCTGTTTAAGCAGAAGGATTCCGTCAACCTTCGGCACGACCATATCCGTGATGACCAACTGCACGGGGTCCACGTGGAATTTAACAAGCGCTTCCTCTCCGTCCCTGGCCACGCTGACGCGGTATCCCTCGTCGCCGAGGACTTTGGACATCAGCCCGAGTATCTCCGGCTCGTCGTCAACTATCAAAATTTTCTTTTCCATCGCTTGTTTCCTGTGACCGCGCCGTCATGCCGCTATCGGCTGATGCCGCCAGTCCCCTCTCTCGAAGAGAAGAGTCACTCTGTTGCCTGTTTCGTTGAAAGAAACAGAGCTTGTGAGAGCCTGCATTATTTTCAGGCCGCGTCCATTGGGCGGATCGCAACAAGATTTTTCGTCCAGAAACGGACGCCAGTCGAAGCCGCGCCCCTGGTCTGCAATTCTGAAAACCGCCTGATCATCATCGAACGAAAAAGCCACTTCCACGCGGCGGTCCGCGTAAGGCCCCTCTTGAAGCCTCTTGAACGCCATCTCGTAATACGCGTTGAAATCCCTCTCCTTGAGGTTCGAAGGAATTTCAAGGTTGCCGTGGAATATGGCGTTGGTCAGGGCCTCATCCAGCGCAAGCTCTATGGACTGGCGCATGATGATGTCGTTTGTGGCTATGCGGGAAAGGTTTGCGGCCACTAACGGGATCGCTTTTGCGTCGTTTGGTAACTCGAGTTTTATCAGCATCTCCTCTTTCTTCCAGCTTCCAGCTTCATCGAGGCGTACGGAAATGCTCGCGCCGTATTTCCTCTCTTTAAGGGCAGATGTCACCAGCCTGATAATTTCTATCCCCCCCTCGGCGGTCGACTGTTCGTTTTCCATGACTCCAACTCCTTGAACCTGGTTATCAAGTCACTGTCACTGCTTTTCGACTATTCATGCTTCACATTCCATGCCTGACTTGGGGGAAAATAACTGTTTGTTTTTATGGGACATGATCAAGAGAGAGTTTGTTTTTTCGCATAGCGCCGGCGCCGGTTTGCAAAAATATTTTGCATAGCGCAAAATGCTGGTAGATCCCTCATTCCGGTTGGAATATGGCGAACAAGCTTAATATACCCTCCTTGCGGCTCATGGTAGTTGACGACGAAGAGCATATTCTCGGCCTGTTCAAAAAATTCTCCTCCGAGCTTGGCGATATTGACGTCATCAGTTTCAATTCCCCAAAAGAGGCGCTGGATTGGGCCGCCGTCAACGATTTTGACGTGGCGCTGGTTGACTACAAAATGCCGTTCCTCAACGGGCTTGATTTGATTAATGGCCTCAAGAGGCGCCACGCGGACGCGCTCTATCTCGTCATGACCGGTTACGGGGAGCTTTCGATGGTGGTCAACGCCTTGAGGGTCGGGGCGTTCGACTTCCTGCGCAAACCTGTCGAGTACGAGGATTTTTCGGCGGCTCTCGCCCGTGTCAGGAAACATATCGAGTTGCAAAAAGAGAACGTTTATCTGCGTTCCCTCGTAAAGGACGGCTATCACAACCGACAACTGCTCGGATCGTCCCCGGCTATGGAGGCGGCCAGAAAAAGCATCGCCCTGTTCGCGCAGTCGGATTCGCCTGTGCTTATCACCGGGGAGACAGGCGTGGGCAAAGAGATAGCGGCGCGGCTTATCCACTCGTCGGGCAAACGCGCCAGACACCCTTTTGTGGCCGTCAATTGCAGTTCCTACCCGGAAACGCTTATCGAAAACGAGTTTTTCGGCCATGAAAAAGGAGGCTTCACCGGGGCGCAGGCGCAATCGAAGGGGAGGTTCGAGTTGGCCGGCGAAGGCACTCTGCTTCTCGACGAGATAGGCGAGCTTGCGCCGCACGTCCAGGCCAAGCTCCTGCGCGTCCTGCAGGAGCGCGAATTCGAGCGGATAGGCGGCTCGCGCCCCATCCGTCTCGCCGCCAGGGTAATCGCCTCGACAAATAAAAACGTGGAGGAAAACACGCGCAATGGAAGTTTTCGCGAGGACCTGTATTACAGGATCAACACCCTTCGCATCCACCTGCCGCCCCTGCGCGAGCGCAAGGAGGATATTAAAGAGCTTGCGGATCATTTCAGGGAAAAATTCAACGTCATCCACGACAGGAGCGTCGCCTCTATTTCCAGGCCGGTCATGGATATTTTCAATAACAGCCAGTGGCCCGGGAATGTGAGGCAGTTGGAAAACCTTCTGGACTTTGCGGTTCTCAATTGCGACGGTTCGGAACTGCTGGCCGAGCATCTGCATCGAGAGGGGGCGCAGGAGTACGCCGAGGAGCCGTCTGTTTCCGGCGACAGCGTCAAGTCGCGCCTCACATCCGTCAAGCTAGACGCGATGGACAAGGAAAAGGATCTGCTGATAAAGACGCTGGATATTTGCAGGTGGAACAAGTCGCGCGCCGCCCGCCAGCTAGGCGTTACGCGCGGACAGCTCGATTACCGGCTCAAGAAACTGTCCATCGAGTAGGGGGCGGCCCCGCCGGGCGCCCCTGCATCGGAAGTGGAATCAGGCGCCTTGGACACGTTTCGCCTCTCAAAACCTCCCGTAAACCCTCCCTGTTACGCTATACTTCTATCCTATGTCATACGAATGGTTTGTCAGCCTGCGTTACCTGAAGGCCAAGCGCAAGCAGACTTTTATATCGCTCATCACCTGGATATCCATACTTGGCGTGGCCGTGGGCGTGACCGCGCTTATCGTGGTGCTTGCGGTGATGACGGGGATGCAGGAGGATTTGAAGAAAAAAATCCTCGGCGCAAACTCGCACATCGTCGTCACCCACT
>JADGAO010000208.1 GCA_015231995.1 Nitrospinota bacterium
AAATGCTCGGCGTGGGTGTTCTTCACCCCGCCGTCCTTAAGGAAGAATAAACTCAGATTAAAAGACAAGGAGTTCGAGGTGAAGAACACCTCGAACAGCGTTTGTTGTTTCTGTTTTACACCATTTAGCGACAGTCCCATATCCTTGTTTTGTAGGGACGACCCACGGGTCCGCCCCTACGGCAAAGGTCGTTTATCGTTGGGAATGGCTGTTAGCGCAGGTCTATCTTAAGGGTTTCGCCAGCCTTTATATTAACCCTGTTGGTGTAGGGAGATTTCCCCTTGAATTGAACGTAGACCAGATGTGTTCCCGGTGAAAGGTCTTTTAGCTCCACGCGCGTCTCTTTGAACTCGCGTCCGTCCACATAAATAACGCTTTCCGAGGGGGCGTGGATATCCAGCCCGCCGATAGCCTGGGCAGGGGTGGGCGCTTGCCCATCGTGCGATGTAGCGGGTTCTGACGCAGGCGGTTCTTTATCGGGCGCCTTTAACAACGCCAGCGAGAAGGATCCCCTTTCGCCGAGGTTGATCTTTTTTGTGTACGCCTGGTAACCGGGCTTGGTAACGCGCAGGTTCAAATCCCCCTGCTTATGTTTCATCCCGTTTACGGGGGTAAGTCCTATGAACTTGTTTTCGATGAAAACCTCGGCTCCTGATGGCTCCGATGAAATGGAAAGAATCCCCTCCGCCGCCGTCGTCGGCGACACAGACGCTGTCTTGGTCAACGGAGCTTTTTCATCCTTCTTGGCTTCCTTCTCTTTTACGGGCTTTTTCTCCGATTCCTGTTTTGCGAGCAGAGCCTGTTTTACTGCGGGATCCTCTTTCTTCTCAGGCTCCGGTTTGGCTGGAGCCGATGGTTTTAGCGCTGGATCCTCTTTTTTCTCCGCTTTAACTTCTTTTTTCGGCTCTGCGGTTAAAGGGGTGGCCGGGGACACAGGCGAGACTGCCGAAGGCGCTGGTTTTCCCGTAGCGACTGGAGCGGGAGCTGGAGCCGGCGCTGGAGCCGGCGCAGAAACAGGCGCAGAAACAGGCGCAGAACTCTCGGGAGCTTTCTCTGCAACAGTAGCTGGCGGTTCGATCGGCTCCTCTTTTTTGCCGCCGCTGAATATCAGCGCAAGCGCCAGTATCGCCGCAACACCCACTCCCGCGCCGATATAAACGCCTTTCCCCATTGTTTGCGCAGGGGCGGCGCTTGAGTGGCTTCGCGGCGTAACCGGTGATGATTTGGCGTCCATCACAAGGGTGGTGTCGCCTAAAATATTAAAGTCCTTTTCCTCGCCGGACATGACTGTGTTGAGTCCTTTTATGTAGTCTGCCCCGCTCTGGAAACGCGAGTCGGGGTTTTTGGCGAGTCCTTTCCTTATGAACGCATCCAGCATCGGCGGCAGGCTGGCGTTAAGGCGTCTTGGCGGGACCGGTTCTTCGTGGACGACTTTGTAGATGACCGATGTGATTGATTCCGCCGCGAAAGGTTTTTCATTCGTGATGATTTCATATAGCACGACGGTGAGCGAGAAATAATCGCTCCTTGCGTCAACTTTTTTCCCCTGAACCTGTTCGGGGGACATATAGTTCGGGGTGCCGAGGATCGTCCCGCTCATCGTAAGCGATGAATCGGAAAGACGCGCCAACCCGAAATCGGTCAGCTTCGGTATCCCTTCGTCGGTGACTATCACATTGGCGGGCTTCACATCTCTGTGGACGACCCCTTTTTTGTGGGCGTAATCCAGCCCTTCCGCAATCTGTCTGATGACCGATATTTTCTGATCGAGCGTGATGAAGGTTTTATTCGCGATGTGATGGTCGAGTCCTTTACCGCTGACGAATTCCATCGCGATATAGACAAGGGTTCCTTCCGACGCGACTTCTTCGCCAACGTCGTAGATGGTGACTATGTTGGGATGGGAAAGCTGGCCGGCCGCCTGAGCCTCTACGTGGAACCTGCTGATGGCCTGCTCCTGGTCGGCGCTTTTGGCGGTTCCCATAACGGGGCGAACCACCTTGAGGGCCACCATGCGGTTTATCTTGGGGTCTCTGCCTTTGTAGACAACCCCCATCCCGCCGCTACCGATTTCGCCTACGATCTCGAATCGGCCAAGATTTTTTATCGCCATCTATCTGGAAACCTGCAAGGAAGATTCAGGGATTCCGCCACTTTTGGATGGGCGACATAACCATCGGCTACGTTTAAGCCCATCCGCATAGAGTAATCGGATAACATTGTTTTTTCAACACCTTTTTCCGCCAAAGCAAGCAGTCCGGGGAAAGTGGCGTTGGTCAGCGCAAATGTGGAGGTGCGCGGCACGGCGCCCGGCATGTTGGCGACGCAATAATGCGTGATCGAGTCCACCACGTAAGTAGGGTTGGAGTGGCTTGTGGGCCTGCTTGTCTCCACGCATCCTCCCTGATCCACGGAAACGTCCACTATCACCGCGCCTGGCTTCATCTCGCTTAACATCCCCCGTGTCACCAGCGACGGGGTTAAAGCCCCCGCCACCAACGCCGCGCCGATCAAAAGGTCCGCCTCGCGCACCGCGTTAAGTATCGTATGCGGGTTGGAGTGCATGGTCTCGATCCGTCCGCCGAAAACGTCGTCTATATACCGGAGCCGCGCCAGGTTGGTGTCCAGTATGATCGTGCGCGCGCCAAGGCCCGCCGCTATTTTGGCCGCGTTGAACCCGACGACTCCCGCGCCCAGTATGGCCACCTTGCCCGGAGAAACTCCCGGTACGCCCCCCAGCAAAACGCCTCGCCCGCCATGTTCTTTCTCAAGATATTTCGCCCCGGCCTGCACGGACATCCTGCCCGCCACCTCGCTCATCGGGATAAGAAGAGGCAATGCGCCCGTGGCCTGATCCTGCACGGTTTCATAACCGATGGCGCAGGTTCCCGACTCCATCAGGTTTTTCGCAAGGTCGGGAACGGCGGCCAGATGGAGGAAGGTGTAGAGTATCAGCCCTTCGCGCAGGAACCCGTATTCCGGTCGTATGGGTTCTTTGACCTTGACGACTATCTGGGCGGCCCATGCTTCCCCGGCGGTCTCGACGATATGGCCGCCTTCCATTTCGAATTCGGAATCGGATATGCCGGAACCTTCCCCGGCCCCGCGCTGGATAAGGACGGTGTGGCCCGCAAGCGCAAGACGTCTCACCCCCGCAGGCGTCATCGCCACGCGGTATTCGTCGGCCTTGGTTTCCTTTGGAACGCCAATTATCACGGCAACACTCGGCGGTTCTGAGATTTTGAGATTATATCATTCCCCTGCGCCTTCGTCTTTTGCGCGAGGGAAAATTACAGACGCCGCCACGGAGATGATCAGCGCCGCCGCGATAATTCCCAGGGATATGGCGACAGGGATGTGGAAGAATCCAGACGCAAGCATCTTGATCCCCAGATAGGCCAGGATGAACGACAATCCGAAATTGAGGTAGTGGAACATACCCATGATTCCCGACAGCGCGAAATAAAGCGACCGCAAGCCAAGGATGGCGAAGATATTCGACGTATAGACGATAAACGGGTCTAGCGTGATGGCGAAAATGGCCGGGATGGAATCCATAGCGAAAATCACGTCCGACGTCTCCACCAGAAGAAGCGTCACGAAAAGGGGCGTGGCGTGTCTTTTTCCGTCTTTGATCGCGAAAAATTTGCCGTCCTCGAATTCGGATGTTGCAGGCATGAGCCTGCGGAATAGCCGTAAAACCGGGTTTTTTTCCAGGTCCACCTGTTCCGTCTCGTCGTGGAAAGCCATTTTCACGCCCGAATAGACCAGGAACGCGCCGAACAGGTAGATGATCCAGTGGAACATTTTAATGAGCGCTATTCCCGCCACGATGAACGTCATCCGCAGGACTATCGCGCCCATGATTCCCCAGAATAAGACCCTGTGCTGGTATTTGGCCGGTATCTGGAAATAGGAGAATATGAGCAGTAACACGAACAGGTTGTCCACGCTCAACGATTTCTCGATGAGATAACCGGTAATGAAATCTACAGCGTCCCCGCTACCGCGAGTGTAGTAAACAAGGACTCCAAAGATCAACGCCAGCGATATCCAGAACGCGCTGTACCAAAGGGCTTCCTTAACGGAAACCTCGTGCGCCTTGCGGTTGAACACGCCAAGGTCGAGCGCCAGCATGGCGAGGACGAACAGGTTGAAGGCCACCCAAGGCCACAAGGTTTCAAACATCAATCTTGTCCAAAATGGATTCGAGAAATTCGTTCATTTTAATTGGTAATCTCCATGTTTTGTAGGGGCGACCCGGTGGGTCGCCCCTACAAGTTGCGGTGGATGCTACGGCAAGGTTACAACCAGCCCTTTTTCTTGAAGTAATAGAGCATCGAACTGGCGGCGGAGATATTGAACATCCAGAAATAAAGATAACCGTACTGCCAGTCCAATTCCGGAAAATGCCTGAAGTTCATCCCGTACACGCCCGCCAGGAAGGTCAGCGGTATGAAAATGGTGGAGATGATTGTCAGGAATTTAATGACCTCGTTAAGTTTGTTGCTCGAGCTTGAAAGGTAGATGTCCAGTATGCCGGAGACCAGATCGCGGAACGTCTCGATCGTGTCCATGATGTGGATCGTATGGTCGTAAACGTCACGCAGGTAAATCCTCGTCGAATCCAAGATAAGGTTGGAGTCTCTTCGCTCCATCCTCACAATGACGTCTCGCAGGGGCCAGATGGTCTTGCGAAGGGTTATGATCATCTGCTTAAGGTCGTTGATTTCCCTTAACAGGGTCGGCGTCGGGTTGGACATGACGTTATCCTGCAGGGACTCGATTTTCTCATCGAGTTTTTCCATGAGGACGAAATAGTGGTCCACCACCGTGTCCACAAGGCAGTACGCAAGGTAGTCGGCGCCCATCCGCCGTATGCGGCCTCCATGGGAACGTATCCGGTCGCGGATGGGGTTGAGCACGGAGCTCTCCCGCTCGTGGAACGTGATCACGTATGTTGGGCCGAGAACCAGGCTTAACGCCTCCTGTTCGATATCGTTTTTTTCCTGGTTGTAGCTGAGTATCTTGAGATCGAGGTACAGATAGGTCTCGTAATCGTCCAGCTTTGGGCGCTGGTCCGCGCTCTGGATGTCTTCAAGGGTGAGCGGGTGAAGGTTGAAGGCCGCCCCCAGTTTCTCGAGCAGTTTTACGTCGTTGATCGTGTCAATGTTTATCCACGTCACCGTCTGGCTGGTTTTGTAAGGTAACAGCGAATCCACAAGATACGTCTGCTCGGCGTGAAAGCGCTTGTCGTCGTAATCGAGGATGGTTATCTTGGAGGCTTCAGGATGCGCCTCCTCCACGTGAGGCAACAACGTGCCTGGCGGCAGACCGAGCTTCTTGGCCCTTCTTTTACCGTGTCTGGACATCCTTTCACTCCACCCGGAACGCGAATTAAGCGTATATGATATTACATAGCCGGGCCGGGATGGAAATCAAATGGCGGAACTGGTGTTTTCCATATTTTGTCATCCTGAGGAAGCTCTTCTTTTGTCATCCTGAAGGAGTCCTCGACTGAAGGATCAAAGTAGAACAGAATATTCTATTTGATAGATTCTTCGCTTCACT
>JADGAO010000209.1 GCA_015231995.1 Nitrospinota bacterium
TAATGGCGCCTATATGCGACGCTGATGGAAAAAGAAAGCTTTGGGCGACAGGCCCGGTAAGCGTTGCGTACATCTTGCGGGATATGGTTTGTCTCCAGTTTCCGATAGCCAAGCTTGGATTGTGGCAGGGCGTAGATGAACCGGGCCAGCAATCCGCGCCCACGGAAGCCGGGGTTTTTCCCCAAACCGCGTAACACGTCCGGCTGGGGTGAAAGGCCGATGCTTAACGCGGGGTTACGCATATACACTGACGGACGCGAACCACGGTCAACCCGGACGGATGCTCCGGCGTGGGATTGAAGATAAACGTCAAGGTTCGGGATGCCGCTCGAATAGCGGCCAGCCATCATGTCGAAAAGGCCGCCTTCATCGGATAGAATCCCGATCCGCTCCCCGTGTTCCGCCATTACTTGCCCAAGTTGCTCCGGCGTTATGTCTTGCGCCCAGAGACGGGGGATAACGGGAAGCTTCGGCATTGAGGCTTGAAGCTCGGAGATTTCAGTTTTAAGCTTGACCAATTCTTCGGGTTTAGCCTTCGCCGCCTGACCATGCAGTGATTGAATCCGGGATTCTATAATCTTGCGTTCGGACTCAATAGCGTCCCGCTCCGCCTTCACAATTTCAGATTTTTCGAGTTCCCACTCGATAAGCGGCTCCATCATTGTCTGCATTACGGAGGTCTTGCGATTCCCTGAATCCAACGTCGCCAACGTCCAAATGTTCAGGGGTTCGTGGTAGCCGTCCTTTACACAGATGATTACCTTCCGTTGGAAGCAAGTCCCCAGAACCGGTAGACAGAACATGGCCGCAAGCTCCGGCGGGGTTTCGGTATGCTCCGCCACGGCGCGAATCATATCGCCAATCCATCCGGTGAACGATTCCAACGGAATTGCCGGGAGCGTGGGAGAATCCAGCATAACTGGCGCGGGCCAGTCTGTTTCATCCGGCTCTGCATGATTGCCCTCCAGCGCCGGATGGGCGGATTCAAAAAGCCCGGCCAGTATCGCTTTAAACCCTGCTTCATTTTGAAGATGAAGCTCGCTTAAATCCTTGGCGTCTGGAAGCCCGATTTCAAAGATAGCTCCGGTGAAGCCTATGGCCCGAAGATGCGCGGGAAGCTTAACAGCGAATGTGTCACCGCCCTTGTCTGGTTCTCGCACATAATAGGCGCGGGTCAATCCTTCAAGGTGTTTGGCCTTAACGACCTTCACCCCGTCGGCTCCGGGAATCCCCAAGGCCGGGTAGTCGTGATGATGCGCAGTCCACGTGTCGGATTCGCCTTCCACGATAACGATGTAACCAGCATCCTGCGCCTTGTCTAACAGGTGAAGGGCGTAAGGCGTTTGCCCGGCGCCGGAAAGCCAGCGTGAACCGTCCCCGGCCTTGAGCGTGGTTCGTAGCCGTTCCCGGAAGACAGAACCGTCAGGGTTCAAATACGGAATCACAACCCCATCTACCCCATCGGTCATCTTGAACGTATCGCGCAGGAAGCTTTCGGGAAGTTCCTTGTGATGCGCCAACTCCGCAACGGTAACGGGTTTTCGGCGCGTGGCATCATTCGGTGTGGGGCTTACGGGTGTAGCCCTGTTTAACGTGGACGGCTTCAACACCGGCTTATTGTGGGAGCCGTTGCCGCTGTTATCGTTAAACAGGTCGCGGAGTTCGAGACCGATTTTTTCCACGATTGCCGCCGCGTCACAACCAGCGAAACAATTGAGAAGAATTCGCCCATTATTCCCAAGCCCTATTGTAAGGGATGGATGCCGGTCGGAATGAGCTGGGCATTGTGCCTGCCAACCACTTGAGGACTTTCTGACGCCTTCAAGACGTTTCAGCAATTCGTGTACACTGCTCATTGCTATGCTTCCAGCTATTAAAAGGGTTTCCTGGGTGAGCCCACTGACGAGCGGGGCCTTTTCCTTTTAGTTTCATCCCCTGCTCATATCTGAAGTTGATGTCGCCAGTTTGTCAGCTACCCACATGTCAAGATCAGCCAAGCGATACTTAACACAACGCCGCGATATAGAAACATACTTAGGACCGCCTCCACGCAGGCGCCATGCCTGCAAAGTCCGAACGGCAACAGAGAGATATTCCGCCGCTTCTTTCTCGTTTCTAAGTCTGAATTTTTCCGTCGTGATTTTCATATCAAATACTCCAAAATGCCGTTCGTTGCTCATAGCACAATCTGTGTTAGATGCACGTACATTATGGAGTTGAAAGTGGTTGGGAATTCCAGAAAAGGAAATTGAAAGGTGAACGAAAATTGTTTCACCCTTTATTGTCGCAGGTTTTATGAAATTAATTTCCTAAGGATTTTTTTGTGAATCACTTGACGGAAATTATTGGAAAGTTAATATCGTTTGTTTCTTGACGGGCGGCCAGCCTTTGAGCTGTTAGGCCCGGTTTTAGGGCGGCAATCTCTTATCCAGTCTTCCAGTGTGCTTTTTCTACGTTTGTCCAAGTCTTCCATCATAATACCGTCATCGTTAAGTCCGGTGATCGTTTTTAAAACGGCGACCATCTTCTTAACAGTTATTCTCGTTTGTGTCACAAAACGCTTTGTAATTATCTCCTTCACCTTCAACTCAAAACCTTTCGCCGCCTTCACCTTTGCCGACCGTTTGTCCTTGTTGTTTCTCTTACCATTATTCGCCCCATGGGGATTGTCCCAAAAAGGATTGGTTGCATACATTGATCGAAACACAGTGTATTCGCATTTAGTGCAGGGTTTTTCTGGTGGCGCATATTGGCAACTTTTTTCCCGATTACATTTTTTGCACTGAGACTCGCGGTGAGAATACATTTGGCTTGTCCATCCCATAAGCGCATTACCGCATACATAAGGTCGAGTACCAGGGTCGTTTTCCCAGTAACAAGGATTGTCACTTACAAATTTCAAAAAATCATCCCGCCGAATGATGAAGTCGGATAAATTCACAGCTTCGTAGCTGGCACAGTCATTATGTTGAATTCCTGCGCCGTCGAGCAAGGTTGTTACAGAATAACTACCGTCATATCCTGTCTGTGTTAGTCCGATTATCGGTTCACCATATAAGTAGGCTTCTAAAAATAGTTTTCTTACTGATTGAACTAGAAGTATCTCAAATTTGCGAACCGGCTCTATTGTGGTTACGCCGTTGGGGTCTTCTCCTGCGAGCAAGCGGGCTACAGAGGTAAGTGAGAGTTCATTTGCGATATTCGAATTTGCCATATCCTGCCTTCCTTAACAACTCCTCTGTTGTAAATGTCTGGCCAGGTTATAAAGGTTGACTGCTCTTAAAGAGCCTATCATGCCCAGTCAGAACGCATTACCTGTCCAGTGGAAACATTTCCCGGTTTTCCCTGTGAACAGATTCAAGAATGCGGCGGGCGGCCTCTATCGCTTCAACGGCTTCCTCGTTTGAAACATTTATCACACCACCGTAATCGCTGGTTCCGCGCAGTTCCATGAGTAGCGAATAATCCTCGCCTCGCTCTTTTGGCCATAGCCCAGTTTTGACCAGCTGGGCGTGGACGGCGCTTTCAACAGCGGAATGCTTCTTGAAGGTTTTGCCATGCAAAACTAATAAGGCTGACGCCGCATAAAAAGCGGAGTAATACGCCCTGGATGCGGCGGAATTCGGGTCTATCAACAGGTCGTGTTTGGCCACTTCAATGGCCATTGTTGCGCGTTCCCATAGAGCCTCTGTTTCCCTGCTCATATCAAAACACCCTCTTTTTGGGCATTCCGGTAAAGAGCGAATTCACCAGCTTCATAGGCGACACCGTCCACCGGATATGCGTGGATGGGAATGAGTGTGTCCAGAACTATTGGATAGAGAGCGGCGATTATCTTTTTAAGTTCCACACCTAAACTTTCAGGCTTGTCCAGTAATACCAGCAGGTCAATGTCGCTATCCTCTTCAGCTTCGCCTCGCGCTTCAGACCCGTAAAGGACAACACCCTTTAACCGTGCGCCGTAAAGGTTAGCCAGCTCTCGCTTGATACGCCCTAGAACATCCGCTGAGACTCTCATCATTTGGCCCTTCGCAATTCCACAACGTCTGCCATTGGCGTCTTTCCCGCCACGCCCATTATACGCTTACCATGAGCTTCCAGCGCCTCTCTCACATGATCTTGTCCGAACCGCGCATAGATTTGAGTTGTGCTTGCGTTGCTATGCCCTAAAACACGCCCAACGAGATGCAAAGAGTTTCCCGACTGGGCTAGCCAGCTTCCAACCGTCCGGCGCAGGTCATGCAAACGCGCATCTTCCACTCCAGCCTTTATTTTTACACGGTTCCACGGCTTTTGAATGTTTATGAGAGGGCTACCCTTTTTGTGACCACAAAAGATAAAGGGATTATCATCAATTCGTGGAATGGAATGCAAGATTTGAAAAGCCTCTTGAGAAAGCGGAATGTAGTGAATACGCCCTGCCTTTGTGTCTTCAAGACGGATTTCGTGTCGTTCAAAATCAACGTCAGTCCATTGAAGCTTTAACAGCTCGCTTTTTCGCATCCCGGTAAGTAAATACATCCAAATCGCTTTGCTGGCGTAAAAATTAGTTTCTTCATCAATCGCCTTAGCAAGTCGCGGTAGTTCCGTTGGAGTTATCCAGCGGTCACGTTTTTTCTCCGCGTTCAGTTTTATTCCCTTGGCAGGATTATCAATGCCACGTTCCAGATAGCCCCACTCTTTGGCTTTGTCAAAGAGAGTATGAACCAGGGTAATGACGCGATTTGCCTCATATCCAGAGCCTGTCTTGGTTATTTTATGATGCAGGGCCGCAACGTCCTCACTTGTTATGGAGGAAACCTCCAGCTTTTTCCATAACGGTAAAAGATGCTTGTGGATACGCCGCACATCCTCATGACCGGTCTTTTTGGAGCTTGCGTGCCGCTCCACATAGTCGGCGCACAGGTCGGTGAAAGTCTTCCCGCTTATGGCTTTATTGTTTCTGGCGTATGGATCGTTGCCCTTCGTGAGCTCAGCAAGTTTCTGTATGGCCAAATCCCGAGCTTGATCAACGGTCAATATTCCATAGCGCCCAAGTGCGACGATATGTTTTCGCCCATTATGGCGGTAAGTGAGCACAAAGGCTTTCAGGCCAGTCGGATAAACGCGCACTCCAAAGCCTTTGATTCGGTCATCCCAGCGAATGTCTTGAGTTTTGCCATTATATTCGATGCCATCTATGGCTTTTTTGGTGATATTCATGCTTTTTTCTTGCCCGCCAGAAAGTGGTAACTCAAGTTACCAATAAGTTACCACAAGACAGAGTAAGACACAATCTTTTAGTAGTAGTCCATAGTAGTTATCGCTTAATAATAGGCTGTATTTAGGGGTGTTAGGGTATCTAGGAGTAGTATAAAATATGCCGAACAACTGAATGGGGTTCAGGTGGTCGGAGGTTCAAATCCTCTCGCCCCGACCAATTTTTTCAATGAGTTAAATCTCGTCGAAGTTCCCTAAAATATCCACTGTCAACCAAACTGTCAACCGACCCTATCCCGTTCTTTTCCTGTTCAAGGGGCTGTCGCCAAATGGTAAAACAGAAACGACAAACGCTGTTCGAGGTGTTCTT
>JADGAO010000020.1 GCA_015231995.1 Nitrospinota bacterium
GACTTTAGGACATCGGGGTGAAGAACACCCCGATGAGCATTTGGGCGACAGCCCCGACAACATTCCGTTCAGAATGACAAGTGAGCAAGGTCATCCTGTTGCGGTACACCCCTCGCCCTGCCCTCTCCCGCAAGGGAGAGGGTGAAAGCCACCAGCCCGTTATTTATCCGTGCTTCTTGAAGTAATCCTGTGAACCCTTCGGGTCGCCTTTCATCGTATCGGCGCCGGGCGTCCAGTTGGCCGGGCAAACCTCGCCGGTAATCCTGACGCTCTGCAAAGCCGCCAGCACGCGCAGAACCTCGTCCACGTTCCTGCCGATCCCAAGGTCATGCACTACCTGATAGGCCACCTTGCCGTCGGGGTCTATTATATAAAGCCCCCTCAGCGTGATACCCGCCGGGATCAGCACTCCGTACTCTCTGCCGATATCTTTCGTCAGGTCGGCGAGAAGAGGATAGGCTAGCTGTCCCAAACCGCCTTTGGCGCGTGGAGTCTCGATCCAGGAAAGGTGCGTAAACTTGCTATCCACCGAACAGCCGATAACATCGGCTCCCAATTTTTTAAAATCGCCGAATCTGTCGGATATCGCGGTAATCTCCGTGGGGCAGACGAAAGTGTAATCGAGCGGGTAGAAAAAAAGGACAAGCCATTTGCCGTTGTAATCGGCAAGCTTGAGTTGTTTAAATGACTTATCCGGCATCACAGCGTCGGCGCAAAAATCCGGGGCGGGTTGTTGAACGAGGGAAGCCATATCGATTAAACTCCTTCCAGGCATTGTTATTACTCTCAACTGCCCAAATCATACTAAGTCTA
Source organism: Nitrospinota bacterium (assembly GCA_015231995.1). GTDB lineage: Bacteria > Nitrospinota_A > UBA7883 > UBA7883 > JACRLM01 > JADGAO01. The sequence goes on from JADGAO010000020.1 coordinate 814, forward strand.
AATTATGGATGCAAGGGATTTTTTTGGGGAATCCCAGTTTGGGGCTGTCGCCAAATGGTAAAACAGAAGCGACAATTTAAGGAAGGGTTGATCGGGAGTCGCCCCGCCGCCCCTGCCGGAGGACGGCGGAGTGAAGAACATCCACGCCGAGCAACTGGGCGACAGCCCCTCTTTATCTTTCGGTCGTCTTTTCCGCAAGGTTACGGAGCGATAAAGCGCCCCCCTGTCACTGCGTTTCCACGAAGCTTAGAAGAAGCCCTGGGAGTAACGGGTTTCTCTCGCTTAACGACCTTCCGACACCCTCTTTCTGAAGCTCCATAAAAGCGGACCGCCGTTCCCCGGAAGCGATCAACCCTACGATTTTCACCGCCGTTAGATAATCTTTGACTCCCTTGATTCCTAAATCGCCATTTTTCATCAGGTAATCAGCCTCCCCCGCCATAACCGGCCCGTCGCCTCTCTCGACCGCCATGAACAGGGCGACCCATCGTTCGATTCCGGTTATCCCGCCGCATTGGGTGGAGACGATCCGTTTCCAGAACTCCGCAGTTTTGACTGGCGTCATCAGCCCAGCCACCGGAGCGGCCAGCCTGACCAGTTCGGCGACGGCCTGCCTCTCATCGTTAAAAGATGAAAGCCTCTTGCACAGGTCGGTTTTCTCCACAGTCTCGATAGCGGATTTCACCTCCTTGCGGAAGCCGAGAAATTGCGTTTCCGATGTGAGCCACGGGTCGAATCCTGCGTTCTTTTCAAGAATCGGCAAAACAGGCAACGAGAGGTTTTGTAGCTTCATCAAATCCTTTGCGTCGGATTTAACGTACCGCGCTCTGTCCGCATTCACGTCCAGGAATGGGAAATAATCCGAATTGGCCGGGCTTAACATCGAGAACATACGGCCCTCCAACCTTTTGCCGCCGACCCTTCGTATTTTCAGGTCTTCGATGGAGTTGATCCATAGCCGTTTCATGTCGTTGCTTGCGGCAATCTCGTCAAAGGCGGCTTTATCCGGCGACGGAACCTTACCGCTTTTCACGGCTACTATAAGCATGTCAATGTCGTTAAGGTTGTAAAAGACATAATCCGGGAAATTGGCCGCGATGGCGTTCATGATGGAGCCTACGAGTTTCGGGTCTATTTCATAAAGTTGCACCCATTGGGCGAAAACGCCGCCATCGTTGAGATAACGGGCCACCAGACCGTAAAACTCTTCGGTGAAAAGGCTTGAGATGCCGCTCACCCAGGGGTTTGAAGGCTCGGATATGATTATGTCGTAACGCTTATTCCTGAGCGGGAAAAAGGTTCTGGCGTCGTCAATAAAAATCTCGCTACGTCTGTCGTTATAAACACGCTCAACCCTCGGCAGATAAAGCCTGGCCGCAGTCACTACGGCAGGCTCAATCTCGATCGTATCAACCTTCTCCAGACGTTTGGATCCGAGGATTGTATGCGCAGTCAGGCCGGAGCCTAAGCCTATTACCGCGGCTGTTTTGGCTTGGGGGGCCATAGACATCGGGATGGCTCCAAGAAGAACCATCGTCGGCTCGTCAACGGATGGAAGGGCGTCCGGCCTCATCTGTATGTTAGCGTCCGACTTGCCGTTCGTCTTTAGGGTGACGCCACCGAAATGATCCAGCATATCAACCGTGGAGGTCTTTCCATCTTTGTGATAAAGGATGCGCGCCATGGTTTTCGGAGGCACTACCCCGTACCGATAGACGCCTGATGAGGTTTTATACGCGTTTATCTCGAACAAGAAAGAAGCAGAGACTATCGCAAATCCAAACGCGACTGCGAACACAGCCTTGTATTTGTTCGTCGCCGTGGATCGCGCCAATATCCATGCGCCCAGGGTTATGTCCATCGCCGCGCCGAGAACTATCAACCATTTCAGCCCAAGGAACGGCATACCAAAATGAACGGCTATCGCCACCCCGGCTATCGCGCCCACCGTGTTTGCGGCATAGACCGCTCCGACGCTTCTGTCGCCATGTCCGCGTTTAAGCAGTATGTTGGTTATCAACGGTAGCGTCATCCCGGCGAAAAACGTGGCGGGCGTCATGACGATGAGCGATATGAAATGCCGGGAGACGTTAAAGACGGAGTACCCTTCTGGAGTCTTTGTCAGGGCGGCCATCAAGTACTCCATGACGGAGAAGGTAGCGTCGTAAACGGGAATTGTGAGCAGGGCCATAAGGCCCATCAGCGCCTGCGCCCAGGCCAGAAAACGAACAGGGTCGTCCAGGCTGTCTATCCTGCGCCGTATCCAAAGCCCGCCGAAGGCTATTCCAAGGATAAACGCGCTCAGCATTATCTCGAAAGAATGCGTGGCTCCGCCAAGCAGGAGCGTGAGCATCCTTATCCAGCCAATCTCGTAGATAAACGACGAAAGGCCGGTAACAAGAGCCACGAACAGGAAAAAAGAATACTCGCCTCTGGCCGGAGATGCGATTGCGTAACGTTCTCTCTCCCTGAAATCCGCCTCGGAATCAGCGCCTTTGGCCATTGCGTATGAGACAACCGCCAGCAAAATATTGATGATGGCCGCCACCAGTATTGTTCCAGGCAGTCCGAAGTTTTTAATCAGGTAAAACCCGCTGAAGAGCGAGCCGAAGGCCGCCCCGAAACTGTTGAAGAAATAAAGAGAGGCGATCGCCCTGCCCGACGGGATGTTGAATTTCCTGATCAACCCCACGCTCATAAACGGAAACGACATGCCAAGAAGGATGGATTGAGGGGTGATAAGCGCCCCAGCCACTAACCATTTAAGCGCGTGAGCGGCCTCCGGCGCGGCAAAGCCCGATATGGCGGCCAGGACAGCTGTATTGACTTCGACGAACCACTGATGAAAAAACAGCCCGATTAAACCGGTGATCCCTTCGACGATCGCGTAGCCTGCGATGAGGTTGCGGACTTTCCCGCTCATCCGTGACGCCAGATACGAGCCTATCGCCATCCCGCCCATATAAACCATCAACGTCACCGTTTGGGCGTAGGCCGCATGGCCGAGAAACAGTTTCATGTAATGGCTCCAGATTGATTCGTAAATCAATCCGGAAACGCCGGAAATGGCGAATATAACGAAAAACGCTTTTTCCGAAAAAGCCAGTTTTTTAACTGATGCGTCGGGCATTTCGGTATGAGACCTATGAAAAATTTATTTTATTTGGCGCCGGTTGCTGAATGATGACACTCAAGCGCTCAGTAATCAACTGGCAAGGGGTGCGCTTCTTCGTTTGCAGGGGCGAGGCGAGGGCTCCATCCTTTTCCCTCCCCTTAGAAAGGGGAGGTGGCGCGTATTCGCGCCGGAGGGGTTTAACCCCCGTGAGCTTTGCTCACTGCCCCCTTGTCAGGAAGCTGGCAGTCCAAGTACGCCATATTTCACCTATGTTATCAGTTAGTTAGATTATCCTGTCTAAATGAAAATTATCGCTGGGTAGCAATCTGGGTAGCATTTTTCAGGGTCGAAGGTTCATCACGTTCCAGCTTGTTTCAATTGGTTTTTTAAAAATTCCATTTTCCAGATCAACTATTTTTCAGAAATTCCCTCCATTATGACTGGCGATGGTCTGGTTCTTGCCTTTCTCGAAAATATACAACATCCACCGGCTTGTAGTCCAATACGCCTTAAATGAAAAACAACGTTGGCGAACGTTGCAAACATTTTCCTGCTCTCTGCTACCCGGTTAAAAAAATAAACCAATCGTGTACTCCCGATTATCATTCCGCGTGATTCGTGGCGGTAATCGTTTTCCCTTTTGGATATAGAAAAATTACGCGGCCTAAAAATTGGTTTTAGTGCGTGCCGTAGGAATATCCATTAACCATTTATTTTGGAGGTTTTTATGCTGGGTAAATATGATGACGCTTACGAGAACACACCGGATAGCAAGTACGATGATGGCCAGTATGTGGCCGTGGTAACAGAAGTCCAAGAAAGCCCAGGAGTCAACGGTGGAGCTGATAAGCTGATTTTACATCTCACTTTTGTCAGCGGAAAATATCATGGAAAAGTGATAAAAAAGTACCTAACCCTATCAGACAAAACCATGTATTTTGTGAGACACGATCTGGGAATCCTGCGGCCTGATATGCAAAAGCTTTCGGAGCTTGACGGGAGGCTTAACACACTGGTGGGCACGGTCATTGAGGTAGACGTTGTGACACAAGACAACTTCACCAATGTCAATATTAAGCGCCGGATTGACTTACCACCAGATTCCCGATAGCCATAGGCGATTAACTCGTAGTCTTCTATGGTTTGTGTGCGGGAGAATTGCCCACCTCCCGCACACAGCTATTTTTGCAAGAAGGGACATTTCCACTTTCTGCTCCATCTTTTACCCCCCCCTCCCGCAAACGCGCTTCAAGAAAGTCCACGCCTCCTTAAACCCTCCTTGCAGACCCGATGACTGGTGGGCCGGGGGAAAGGGGCGGGGGGAAATATCAGCCTTTGTAGAAGGGCAAGAGATTTTAAACGAAGTGCGGTTTACATCTTTTAGAGTGCGCCTTAAAAAAGCGAGCGTCCCCCTGTTTTCTATCTCCCACTGGGCGGGGCTTAAATTAACCATCGAAACCCTTTAAACCCACTTAAACTCACAGAAAATGGGGTTTCGATGGTTCCAAGGGTTTTTTGGAGGGGCAAGGTTTTGGCTTTTATCATCGAAAGAGAGGTTTTATCCGCCTTAAGTAAAAATAAATTTGATATACCAATAATAGAACTTTACATTTACTGCGAAACGGGGTTTAATTAAAAAAAGGGCCACTTTGCCCGGTTAAGAGATAATGGGTGATACTGAAAATCACGCTGAACTAGAGCCTCTCCTTTTCGACAATCCTAAGAATTCACACACCACCGCATCCAGCCTGTTAGCCCAAGAAGGTGTCGAGCTTGTCTATGTCGCCTCTAATCACCATGCGGTTGGTATCGTCTCTAGCCTTGCGCTGGATGGCAATGTCTTGGGTTTGGATATCGAGACAGCAAAACGACAAGAGCATATCGCACATCACCAAGCTGGATTATCCCCGCATCTTTCGAAGATTCGACTGGTTCAGGTTTATGGTGGTGGAAACAGGGTGTTCGTCTTTGACCTGTACTGGATGGATGTAAAGGCGCTGGCTCCATTGTTTACACACCAGCTTGTAGCCCATAACGCCCTGTTCGAGATCAAACACCTGACCCATGCTGGCTTCGACCTCGCTCATATGGAGTGTACCAAGCTGATGGCCAACGCCGTTTATGGAGATTTGCCCAGCCTGGCCGAACTCTCATTCAGACTTTTCGGCTGGAGGATATCGAAAGAACTCCAGGTGTCGGATTGGGACGCTCAACCGCTTAAACACGAACAGTTGGAATATGCGGCTCTGGACGCCGTTCTGGTTTACAAGATTTATCACGCCCTAAGGGATAAGCTTGGGAATGACCAGAAGGTCGTTTACTCCCTTATGCGGGATTCCCAACAAGCCATAGCCAAAGTGGAGTTAAACGGAATCCATTTTGACCAGCAAGCCCACGCCGACCTTGCCTCACGATGGATTCAGGAAAAGGAGCCCATCAAAAAGGAGTTGGAAGTTCTTCTGACTCCCGACATAAATCTTAACAGCGGAAAACAGCTTTCTGATTGGATACAGAATAACCTCGACAAAGAAACCATAGACCGATGGCCCAGAACTGGCAAGGGTAGGTTGCAAACAGACTCCGAAACTCTCGAACGATTCAAAACTCTGCCTTCCATCCACGCGCTCGTAAAATACAAAGAATTCTCGAACTACCTAGCCTTCTATGGTGAAGGCTATGCCAACCACATCAATCCCGTAACCGGGCGCATCCATGCCAGCTTCCATCTTGGGGGAACGATTACGGGCAGGCTTTCGTGTTCTTCGCCCAATGTCCAGAATCCGCTCCGTGATGAAGCGTTCAGAGCTTTATTCACCGCTCCGCATGGCCGTGTACTTGTGGTAGCCGACTTTAACCAGATCGAGCTTCAAGTGGCGGCCTTGGTGTCCTGTGACGAGGTAATGCTGGAAGCGTATTCCGCAGGGATAGACCTTCACAAGAAAACAGCATCGGTGGTTATGGGAGTCCCAATAGATCGGATTGGCAAACACCAGCGTCAATTGGCCAAGGCGGTGAACTTCGGACTCCTCTACGGTCAGGGAGCCTGGGGCTTGGCTCAGTATGCGAGAACGTCTTACGGGGTTTACATGAAGATCAAGACCGCACAAGAGGCGAGAGAGGCGTTCTTTGCCACTTACAAGGGATTGGCTCGATGGCAGGAGGAAACCAAGAGACAGGCGGAAACGGATAGGAAAATAAAAACTCCCGGTGGCCGGGTCCGGTATTTCCCGGAGGATAAAAAGATTCATTTTACCGAAGCCTTAAACTTCCCCATCCAAGGCGGGGCGGCTGAGGTGATGCTGTCATCCCTTGTCAGGTTAACCAGAAGTCTCGACAACTTGGACGCACTGCTGGTCAACGTAATCCACGATGAAATCATTCTGGAAGTCGCAGAAGAGGATGCAGACAAGGCCAAAGCCGTTTTGGAAGAGTCCATGAAGGGGGGAATGCTGGATATTTTCCCAACCGCATGTACTCGTAATCTTGTCGAGGCGAAGACCGGGAGTAATTGGGCAAGCGCGAAAGGATAAGGATATGACAGGCGCGGACAGAGTTTTCCCTTTTTACGGAAAACGTGACGGGTTTTTTCCTGTGGGAGTTTTAGGGATTTTACAAAACGGTTTCCCTTTACAGGTTCTACGCAGTTCCCGGCCTCCCTTAAGGCCGTGGAGGGCCTCTGGAAGCAAAGGTTGGGGAAAGCCCTTTGGAAAAAATTTGGACACGCTAAAAGGGCTTATGGAAAAACGGAAGTTTGAATCACCAATTGTTAGGAGGAACATCATGCGGAAGGCAGTCGGTTACATCCGGGTAAGCACGGACAATCAGGTTTTGGACGGGGTAAGCCTTGAGGCCCAGCGGGAAAAGGTCGAGACTTACGCCAAGCTGAATGACTTCGATCTGGTCGAGGTCGTATCGGATGAGGGAATATCCGCCAAAAACCTTAACCGCCCAGGAATCCAGAAGGTCTTGGAGATGGCGGAACGAAAAGAAATAGAGGCGGTGATCGTGTTTAAGCTGGACAGGATGTTTCGGTCTACCGTGGACGCTCTGGAAGTGACCCAGTTATTCGCAAAAAAGAACATCGGGTTTCATTCCATATCGGAGAAGATAGATACCCAATCTGCGATAGGCGGTTTTTTCTTTACGCTTATAGCGGCTCTTGGAGAAATGGAACGTAAGCTGATTGGCGAACGAACCAAGATGGCGTTAGCCCACAAAAAGTCCAAGGGTGAAAAGACTGGCGGTGATGTGCCCTTCGGCTATGACGTAAACCCGGAAGGCAGTCTCATCCCAAACGAAGCGGAGCAGTCTGTCATAGACACTATCCTTGAGCTCCGGGACAAGGGTTACAGTTTACGGGGTATCGCCAGAGAACTGGACGCTCTTGGTCACAAGACGAAGAAAAACGCCGGTAGCTGGAATAACGTCACGATTGGAAGCATCCTTAACCGCGTTGGTTATCAGGTCGCATAAGGCGGTGAAAATGGCTAAAAACGAAAGGCTTCGGGCGAAGGCTTTCGAAAGTTGGTTTTTTGAGGGTTTTTAAGGGTTTTTGGACTGATATTTAATAAATAAGGAGAAACTATGAGCAAGATTGCGGTACTGATAGAACTATTGGAGGATATTTCCAATGAACGGCGTCCACATAAAACGACTTTTGTCCTGTACGATAAAAACAGCCATAAGCTTGGTCATTTCGAAATCAGCGACGATGGCAGGGAGATAAAGGAATTTGATAAGAAGGGGGTTTATCTGGGAAAGCTGGTGAGGGAATAGAATAGACAGAATGGAAGCACTCAATTATTTCAGTTGAGCAAAGGAAAATATTAAAGCCAGTCCCTCAATCCAAATTTTTAATTCCTTCTCCGCAAGCTTGCTATCTCTCAAGTCCTGCTCGGAATGGGCAACATAGGTATTTCTGAATTCATTAATGGCCTTTACAGCCGCCAGCAGATCACGACTCCCGGCTACTCTGAAATTTTTCTTGATAGTTTCATAAATACCACCAATTTTTCGGTTATCGTTCAGGGCGTATGCCAAACAGTTGCTCAACAAGCCGATGAGGGAAAGACCATTATGATAAACGAGGGTCTTTTTAAGATTCTTTGCTATGTTTCGAAAGTTATTTTCATCAGCCCTGCTTATATCTCCATAGAACGGCTCAAACCAATCCACCTGCTTTTGTGGAGAAGTTGGCATTTCAGATTCCAACATCCTGATAATCACACTTCTTGCGGCGTCATCTATAGAACCAAGCAATGGTTGAAATACCGGTGAAAGATTCACCCCCTCTTTATTTCTGAGGAAAGCAAAAAGCTCAAGCGCCTCACTAGCCGCTTTTTTATATCTGGACGGCAAATTTTCGATTATAGCGAGATCAACGATACCCCTTACCGTTGGAGTCTGCTCTTCAGGCTTTTTCTCAAACAGCGGCAGTTGAGGAACGACCTTCTCATCCAAAAGCTCTTTACGAGATGGCGCACAGGTTCTTGCCAGTTCGCCAAGCGTCTTGCATGATGCCCCACTGAAAACGCCCTGCTGGACATAGACATATTCCCACTTCGTCGTTTTTGACGAGGCCGATTTGCACCATTCGACCGCCGCTCTTACCTTCAAAGGAACATCTTTATCTTCACGTCCCTTTGTCTCAATCAGGTAATAATGACCTTCTTTGGTTCTGGCAAAAAAATCTGGAGTGTAAAAGGCTAGGCGGAAACCATCGGAAAGATAATCAATCCTCAAACATTGTGGTCCGGCATTTTTTGCGAATGCGGCTATATCACCTGCGCTCTCCGCCCTATCCAGAAATTGCGTCATGGCAACTTCTAATTCTCTGTTACAGGGAACGAGGTTGAACAGGGTATTCTTGGCCTTTACGGCAGGCCGCCGTTCGCTATGAGTGACCTGATAAGGTTTCCATTCCGCCAGTGAAGAAAACTCCGCTTTTTTATCTCTTGCTTCTGTTTTGATGGTTCTTTCCCGGATAAGAGGAACAAAAACTGCCCTAACATGCTCCTGAACATCCGCATCTCCTAGCCTGTGTACCAGATTTTGGTCGAAAAGGTTGGTCTTAACCTCGAAAAGGATTTCTTCAAAAAATGTTTGAACAAGGGGAGCCAGGGTGGCATGTGTGCCGCGTAATCGGCAAATGTGCTCCAGCATGTGAACGTAGTAAGAGATCGCGCCGGGGCCATTTTCCAAAAGCTGGATATTTATCTTCATCCTTTCCACTATTTCATTAGTGAAAAGCGCTCTCCCCTCGTATTCAATTTCTGTCTTGCCATTTCGCCCCAACGGAAGCTTGGATAATCCCTCAAACCTCTTTTTTACGTCATCAAGAGAAAGATTCTCAATTTTAGGAATGGGCCTATGAGCGGCGGTGAGAACGGGAATTTTGATATCAAGAGCTTTTAAGTCTTTATTTCCGGCGTCTGGGAAAATGGAAATAGTGGTCTGTGGCACATTGTCAACGTCCACAACTTCCACTAGTACCCCTTCCTGCGCCAACTCCTGCTGATAAAGGCTGGCAAAGGCCGGATGTTCCACAATCGTTACCAGCTCCTCTGCCTGCCCTGGGGGTGTCATTCGTCGCAAACCACGCCCAAGCGTCTGCTCTGGCAAAATATTGGCTTTTGAACTGTAGGGACGTAATGGAACGATTGTGGTTACGTTCCGCACATCCCAACCTTCTCGAAGCATAAGAACCGAAACAATGCACTTATAAGGGCTAGAATTTGAATCAAGCTCTCTACTTAACTTGCGTAGGGCCTTCAAGTCCTCATCACTTATTTCGCTATCGCTTTCGACAAATATCTGCTGTTTCTCGGCTCCCCTGCCAACGTTCTTTATTTTGCCTTTGAGATTGGTATGCAGGTTTATCGTAAAACCATTAAGGTTCTTAAAAATAACGTCGCTACTCAAACGCTGAGCTATTTCATCAGCGGCTTTCGTATCTTCACACATTACAAACATTAGGGGCTTCTTGCCGCTGGACTCCCACTCCTCACAGCTTTTCAGCCATCGTTCATAGCCAATCCGTAAATGATGTTCAAATTTATACGCGGCGCTGTCATGGGCGACTTCTTTTAAATCTCCACCTCTGCCGATGACAGGGGTTTTCACAATCCCCCCGTCAACGGCTTCACCCAGCGGAGCATCGCAAACTACATGCTTAAAAATATTCCCCTTGTTATCTTTTGGCGTTGCGCTGAAATCAAGTTGGGAAACAATACCGCCGCCGGTCTTTTTCCTCACTGTTTCATGGATGTACTTAATCGCTTCGTTCCAAGCAGAGTCGGGGTCCCACACATGATGCGCTTCGTCATTTAGCACCATCACATTACGATGGCCGGTTATCCTGTCCCGTAACAAAGCTCCCGTATCCAGAGCCTTTGCTTTCGAGACGGGCGGCCCAGCCCATGGATACGTTTCCCCTTCCTGTTTTTTCTTTCGCTTTTCGAGATCATACAGGCGGTGGATATTGGTGAGATAAAGCGTCCCTCCGGTTACGGATTGTCCCGCCTCGTCCTGTAAAACAGTTGAAAGGTTCCAGTCTCCCTTCCACTCAACCGGGATAAGCGGGTCTTCATCAAATATTTTCCCGTTTCCAAAGTCTTCCTTGAGCCGCTCAAAAACCGTGATATTTGGCGCGATCACCACAAAATGCCTAGCCATTGGCGAATCCGACTCACGCAAGGCATGGAAATAGCTCCATACAATTGCGAGGCTCATTACCTTTGTTTTTCCGGCTCCGGTGGCGAGTTTAAAAGCGTACCTGCTCCATGCGTCTTCTTCCTCGGTTATACCTAAAGCGGCAATTTCCCTGTTTTCGCCGCCAAATTCGGAATAAAGTTGGGATAGAAATTCAAGCTTCCTCACCTCTTTGAGATAGATGAGGGTCTCAATGGCCTCTCTCTGACAGAAGTAATAACGGAACTCGAATTCATCTCCTGCCGGAGTAGTGCGGATATGACTTCGGCCAAACCAATGGCTCAAAAGATGGCGGGTGGTATCGCTTGCGCCAAAATAACCGTTTTCCCGCCATTCCCGCACAGCCACCCGAAGGTTATGAGCAATAACGATAGACGATGGCCGCCGCCCTTTGGCTATTTCAGCGGGGGCATCCTTTGCTTTCGACCGCACCCTATGGGCATTCGGCTCTTCCCATGATTTATAAAGCGGAGCTAGAGCGGATTTATTGATTACTATTTCGCTCATCTATGCGCCTGGCTTTCTATAATCGTTAGGATCAAGGCATGATGTATAGAGGGCGGAATCAATACGTATCCAATCCGTCCCGTTGATCCCTCTTTTATTTTTGGAAATGGGACTATCAGGAAACGCAGAAGCAAGCTTTATCCACTTATCCGAAATGAACGCCTGCTCTTTTATTTCCTGAACGGCTTCTGTCAAATCCTGATCTTGGCTGAATACGATTCCCACGTCATAATTGCCGTGTCGTGCAAGCCGCACCATATCGAGGGCAATTCGGATATCAATCCCTTTTTCCTTGCCGTTCCTGATTGGCCTGGAAAAAGTAAAAATCCTTCGCTTGCCCATGCTGGCAAGTTTTGCCATCCAAAAGTGATGCCAATGAGCTTTATCCTGTTTATCGGGAATGCCTGTATAGAAACGAACCTGATTCAGTTGCCATCCTTTTATCTCACAAATCTTCTTTGCAAGTTTTAAAGGATCGAAGTCTGGATAAGGACGGTCAAACGCCTCTCTGGCGGAGTGGTAAAGATTTTGCCCGTCGAAGAATGCAACCGCCCTCTTAACTTTGGGTTCAGTTACCATAGGGCCTCAAAAAAATAACCCCGTCCGAGGTTATCCAGCCTTTCAGCCTTCAAACAAGTCGAACGGGGAGCAATTGCGCTTATGCTGAGACTAGGGTGTTTTTCCCTAAGCCCATTATAGAAGCATATTTTCCAGCGTTCCACAATTTTGAAAAATATTTTTAAAAACATCGTTTTTCAAATAGTTATCTCTACCGTAACGCTGGTGTCACAGCCAAAAGTATCCACAACTTTTACACATGCCGTGTATTTACCCTTCTTTTCGTATTTATGGGTAGAGTCGCTTACGGTTTTAAGGCTCCGGTCTTTTCTTGTCCGATAGTCCTGCCAATGATGGTTGAATGGCTTGCCCGGCTCCCATTCAAAATCCACCGCCCAGAAGTCTATAAAGTCCATTCCACTTTTTATCGCCCGTTCTTTCAGGGCTTCCAGTTCCTTGCTGGGAACTTCGGAAAGTGAAGGCATGAACCGGGTGATTTTTATGTCCACCGTCCGTTCCTTGCTTTCACCACGATAAACCGGCTCTGCTTCCAATACCGCCATTTCAAGGAACGGCGGTGGCTCCTTACGGTTCTTTTCCATTATCTCGCGGGGGATGGGAATCAGCTTCAGCTTCACCCCAAACTCCTTTTCCAGCGCGGCGGTGGCAAGGCGTAAATCCATTTCAAATTCCCATGCTAAGCAATAGCACTCTTTCCCGCCAGCTTGTTGAACGGCCTTAGCCACTTCCTTTGCTTCTTCACGGGTAAAGATGCTGTCTATCCCATCAACATGGCAAAAATCGCCGGACTTCTTCCCATGCAAGAGAGGCGAAGGCGTTTTGGTCAATACCTCGGCTTTAAAGAATTCAAGCACCACTCGCCTATGCTCTTCATCCGCCCCATTTAGCCGTTCTTTTTGCCACCATTGCCGCTCGTACCGGCCAAGGTTGTACACGTCAAAAGCGCGATAGGGCTTATTGGAGCTATGTGCGTCCCGCTGTATTTCTATCATCCGCTTGCGGGAAGTGTGGATGGCAAACCGCCCCAGATCGCTCATTATCCACCGCCGCCCAAGCTTTTCGGCAACAGCCCCCGTGGTGCCACTGCCACAAAAGAAATCGGCAACAAGATCGCCTTCGTTTGAAGAGGCTTTGATGATGCGTTCAAGAAGAGCTTCGGGTTTTTGGGTGGGGTAATCCACCCTTTCCAAGGCTTGAGGATTTACAGGTGGTATGTCATCCCATACAGAATCTACTATGTCTCCTTCAACGTCATCCAAATAAATAATCCTTGTGCCTCCAGCCGTCGGATTTACATCATCTCGGTATCGGCGACCGTTTTTGTCGGTTTTCCAACGTTCCAGATATTTATCACTATGGGGCTTGAATTGAGTATGCCAAGTAAAGTGAGTTTTTGATTTGCGATACGATATTATGTCGTCATGCTTCTGCGGAAATTTCTTCGCGGTCTTTCTCTTAAATGAGAAGTATCCCCAAATGACTTCATTTAGAAAATTGTCTCTGCTGAATACTTCCTCCAGCACTTGTCGTAAGTGATGATTCACTCTCCAATCGCAATGCACATAGATGCTTCCTGTTTCAGAAAGCAATTCCCGCATCAAGATTAACCGCTCGCGCATCATATGGAGGTAGGAGTCTGTCCCTTTGCCCCACATATCACTGTAGGCAACCATTTCAAGGGTTGACTGGTCTTTTTCTATGGTTTCCTTCTCGTCCCCTACGGGAATATCCATAGTGAAATCCGCGCCAACATCAAAAGGCGGGTCAATGTAGATAAGGTCAATCTTTCCTCTGAACTCTTTCAGGAGGGAAGCCATCACCAGCTTGTTATCGCCCCAGATAAGCCGGTTTCGGAAATCATCAGTGTGCGCTTTCTTGGCGTTGAAAAGCTTCCCTTGCGATTCCAGCCTGCTTCGCGGCTCGTCAATCGTTTCGATTTTTTGCATGGGCATGGCGGAGCCGGATATATCCACCTCACGCCTGTTGCCGTACTCGTCGTACTTGCCTTCCCAAACAAGCTCCGTCTTCATGGTGGAAAGCGGGTGTGGATTCCCCGGCCCATATTTCTGTTGGCCATTCATAGGCATACCGTGGTATTTCTATCCTTTTGCTTTTGCAAAATATCCATCAATGGTTGACTCTTGCAAATCCCAACCATAATTCCAAGCGATTTTCTTTGCTGAGTCACAAATGAGCCGCTTTTTTTGCTCCAGCAAAGCCCCGCTTAAAACAACATCTGCATAAATAACATCTTTATCCAGCGCTGACAAAGGTTTTGTCTGGAATGGATCGTTAGGCCATTTTTGCAGAGGAACGTTGCGTTTGTAGGAAAAAATATTTTCTAACCGTACACCGAAATCCAGCAACCCTTGATAACCTATTTCACTATAAAACTTGGCCGATGAATCAATGAATTCGTCAAGAAGGCAAAATAATTCGCTTGCTCTTATGGAAGCTTTATTGTTGGTTTCATCTGGAGAAAATACGACAGATTGCTTGTAATAATACAATCCAAATATATTCAATTCAGTGTGCCAAAAGCGTTCCTCTTCAACTGACGCTGAAAATTTTATACATCCATCGCTTACAATCGTCCCGGCTTTTGACGATGGGGATGGGAAATAATGATCCGTCCCAAAATAATCCCTGACTTGTATTTTGTCATAGAGACCTTTGATTTCTGGAGGAGTTAAAAATGGACTCCCTGGATAAACGGGACACATCGAGATTGTAAAAACAGCGGACGGAAAAGCTATCTCCCCATTACTGTTTACGCTATATGCCGCCATCTTATCCTTGCTTAATTGCTCATCGGTATAGCATTTTACACATCTGTTTTGAGCTTTCTCAAAAAGAGATTGCTTAAAATCCACACTTTCCCGCCGATGGTCAAGAAGCAATTTTATCCGCTCTATTGTTGCAAGCGATTCCCAATCCTGTCCATCATTCCTGTTACCAGTGCGAACATAGACTTTTGTATTGGAGTTGATGGCATGAGGTGTCTGGCGGCTTTGGGGAATGCGGATAACGACCACTGCCTTTTGAGCTTGGCTATCAGGGCAAACCTTGATCTCAGGAATAATTGGTGGCGTAATGGTGTCAAGGATGATGCTGATTACCTGTTCCTCCAGCCCGCGCTTAAATTGGATTCCTTTTATGGGTGATACTGCCTTATTCTCTTTATTTTCTTCAACCCCAATTAGAATAATCCCACCAAAGGTGTTTGCCATTGCCGCGACGGTCTTCTCAAGATTGTTCGGAAAGTTCTCCTTGTAATCAAGATAAGCGTTTTCCGCGACACCGCGACCACAAAAGGACTCGATATCATCCCATGTTAAGTCCTCGATGTTTTTTGAATAGAGCATGAAATCGCCTTTACTCTACTTTTCTTTACGAACTCCCTTAAAAGGTTTTTCATCGGCCTTTTGGTCTAAAAACCGTCCGGTTTCGGTGTCCCGCTTTGTCCACCTCTCATTTTGCGGATTAAAAGTCTGTGACCGGTCAGTTACAGCCCCACGCCTTGCGTTATCACCATATGGTTTATTCTTCGCCATAAATCGCTCCTTCTAAAAAGCTATTCCCATAATAGGATGAATAATTCTTAAGATAAGACCGATTTGCGTATCTGTCAAGCAATCGAAACAAAAATATTTCAATCTATGCCTGTTTTCTGGAGAAACCCTTAAACCCAGTAAATGAGGTTGTTCCATTCCATTTTCATTCAAAAGGTTACGGGGATATAGTTCTCTAGCGAGTGGACTTTTTATACATGATCGAGAACAACTACACTTTGCCTGAAACCCGTAAGCCTCCAGGACGGGGTGTTGTTGTCCCGCCCCCTTTTCCCCGGCCACACTGCAATAGGGGCTGGAGAGGACTTATGGGATGTCAAGACATCTATGGAGCGGGGCAAGGGAAGCGGCAGAAGCAGAAATTAGATAGCCAAGGTCTTTATCCACGGACATAAACGGTGGCCGCCAAAAATAACCCCCGAAACCTTTTAAACCTTTCGGGGTAAAAAGGGTTTCGAGGGTTTTAATCACCCTACGCCCGTTTTATGGCTTTTGGGTGAATGCGATATCGCGTCGTTGGCCTTCCCCCTGTCGGAGATGGCGTTTGCTTCTCGCTTCGTATCCACCCGTGATCCTCAAGGGCTTTACAGACCTTTTCAATCTGCAACCGATCCTTGAAGCCAGACCAGCTTTTTTGCAAAACGTCGTGAATGGTAAACCCGTCGCGCAGGCTCCCGTCAAGAATCCGCTCAAGCAAGGCGAGGGTAGAGACGTATGGCGTTCCAAGAACCAAGCCATAGATTCGCCGGGCGTGTTTTTGGAGATAGTCCTCCCACTGCACGGCCATTCGAGTCGCTTCTAACGAAATACCGGAAGGCTTATCGCCGTCAGCGACAGCGATTACGTGGAAGATCATGGCAAGCGCTGGAACCAATTTTCTGTGTTTTGAAAAGTGTTCATTCAATAGCGGATGGGTGTCCGCAAGACGTAATTGATTAGCGAGTTTTATAAACCAGTTCTTGAACACGTCCTGCGCCGCATCGTCAAATCGAAAACACGCGATACCTTTCCTGCCAATTGCATCCGCGCCTAGCGTTTTAAAATCGGCCTCGTCGAGCTTCAGAAAGATTTCCTGGACTCTTTCCCTCGCCTGCAAGTCAGGCTCCTTGTCCACGTATTCCCATGAAGAAGGCGCGTCAGGGTACACGAGGAGCTGAAGCCGCTGTATCAGGCCGTCGTTATTTCCGGTCGAGAAACACATGTCAAGATAGCCTTGCAGTTTTGATGGCTGGATGGCGCCAACCACAGAAAGAATGCAGTTCTCCACCCGAATCGTTCCGCGTCCAATCCGATCTTGCGTGTAACTACCATCGCCGTTCCATGCTTCAAGATATATGGCCCTGGCCTCTTCAGACCCCGGTTTGTCAATTGACGCAAGCCATCCGGCTATCTCGTCTCGATAGAGAAGAAGACCGTTAGGGTTAACGCTCATGATCTCCAAAAGCTTTTCAACTGAAACGTCATTTACATAATACCGACGTCCGCTTGGCTGATCCGTTTCTTCTGTGCTCATTTTTCCTCCTGTTTTGTTTCCGTGACGGTATCGTCAAAAAAATCATCTATGGTTGCGTTACTTTTGGCTTTTTCCCCTTCCAGTTGCTTGATGAACTGGAGGGCCTCGCTGAGCGCCGGGGATTTTAGCGACCCCGGAATTCCAACGATTCCACCCCACAAATTGGAACTCACTTGCCAGTCGTCATTACACTTTGGCAGGATTGCCACTCTTGGCCCGATTATGGACGCAATGGCGATTATCAGCGGCACGGCGACATACTCTGGCGGGCATTGCATTCGATGCGAGACATCAAGAACAAATGCCCGTATCGGCTCCGGCAACATCTCCGCCGTTAGCGGGTCAACCGGCGCAAGATTATTATCAATTGGGCGTGGCTCAGGCCAGCCGCTATCGTTCTCTGGAATCACAACCTGGGTCATGATATGGACCTCCTGTTCGTTAGTTAGGGTCTTAACCGGGTGGGAGCGTAAACCCCCACCCGGTGCAGTTAGTTACGCCGCGCTTTTAGCGGAAGGGACAGAGCGGAGCAAGTACGCATTTGCGTAGCCATCCTCCACCCGAATATCGATCTCTACAGCCAAGCCGACATACCTGACTGCTCCTATCAGAAAATCCGAAAGTTTTTTTGCGTCTGGCGCAATCTTCAGAACGGCCTTTTTGGCGTGCGGCATAGCCAGCTTTGTCAGATATATCCGCTGGAAAGCCAGCTTGTTAAGATTTGCCCCAGAAGTGATTTGGTATGTGAAGAGCAAGTAATCTTTGCCGTTACCGGCGCATATCTTTACCTTTTCGAATCTGGCAGTACATTGCCCAGGGATGAGATCGAGGTCGTTAGCCGTCTCAAATAGGCGGTCGAGATCATCTAGCGGAAGATCTGTAGATGTTGGTGTTGTATTCATTTTATATTTCCTTATCAAAGGACTGCCGTTAAGGACTATGTCGTGGCAGTCAGTTATGGTGCCGCCGAAAACCATTTTCCAGCGGTCACCCGATGATGGACACCATGTCCACCATCCAAAATTCAGAACTTCCAGATTCCTTCGTCTCTGTGCGCTATCCGACTATTTTTCCCCTCCCTTCTTCGAATATGCCGTTGCCGTTGGCCTCGTTTTAATCCACTCCTCAACGTCACTGCTTATCCAACCAATGGCGCATTTCCCGATGCGGATAGGGGAAGGGAAATCACCACTTTTGGTTTGCCGATAAATCGTCGTTCGCGACAAGCCTGTTTCCTGCATAACCCCCCGAATCCGCCAAACCTGCACGCTTGCTTTCCTCCAGTTAATGGCCCTCTGCGCCCTCGCTTCATCACACTTGCGCCACTGGAAAATTTTAAAATTTCGAGAAGGGAACTTGCGAGGGAACAATGTGGAAAGATTGGGGAACTTTGTCGAAATAGTTCCCCTAGGCATAACTCTATGAAAGAATAGGGGAAATCAGGGGTGGCGGATGGGTTGTCTGCTTTTAAAGGCTGAGGTGAAACTCAACTGGTTTCTGCGGGTCAGATTACCAAAAGCAAGATAAACATGGCTGTGAGTAGGAAAAATTACTTACGATATTTCTCCTTAAAACTAATGGTTTTATTGGTGCCTTTAGAAAATAGTATTTTTCGGACAGCCAGGCCACCCTTATTGTGTTTAAAATAATTTTTTAATATATCGTCATCATCGGGTAACTCGCCGATCTTCCTTCTCGCTACCTGCAACAGAATACTGCGGGCTATATCAACTTTCCCTTTTGTCAAATATTCATTCGCCATATATTTAATTATTTTGGCTTGCGTCGGTGAGAGCCTGTAGTCCTTCTTGTCTATTACAAGCGTATTGGAATTATCCTTAAAATGGAAAGCCAGGCATCGTTTACTGGGTGGAGGAGAAACAGCGTGCTCCTTCACGCCATATCTTAAAGCCAAAATTGAAAGCTCCAAGTCAGTAAACTTAATGTCATAAATAATTAGATCGGGAAGTGTGACTAAATCTTCTGCAATAATTTCCATTTCCTCGGTACTTTTATTTAGACGAATTGTGCAATTTGAAAATAATTTATATATTTTATTTCCCAAAAATACTATGTCTTTTTCCGAACCATAACGAGAAGAATTAAATTTTTCGAATGAGACAACAGGTGTATCCTCATCATCTGGCCTATCGTGCGCAAGCCACACTTGGAATATCATCTCAATGTCCTTTAATAATCCTACCTTGAAGTCCCTGAGCACTTTATGAACATCATCCGGGTGTTTTTTCCCTTCTTCCTCTTTGGTAGGGATTTCCTTATTACAAACGAAATACGCATATTTAAAAATGGTACTGGTTTTCTCGTCAAGCTTCATGTGATTATACCTTCCAGTTTACGCCCCCATGCCTCCAGAGCCATGCGCTTTTCATTATCATATTCGTAGCGGTCATACACCGCTGTTACATCTTTTCTTTCGACATGATTTAGAATCTTTGACACCACGAGCCGGTATATACCGATCTTTGTCATTTGGCTGGCCGCTGTTCGACGAAGATCATGGGGGGTAAAGGCTGGCAGGCCTCCAAAATGTAGACAATGGAACTCGATGAGCCAACCCGTTCTTGGCCTTCTCAGCCGGGATATTCCATATCCGGTTATCAAGGTCGAACTCCTTCCACTCGGAGTTTAAGACTTCCCCTTTCCTTTGGGCTGTCACCAGAATCAGTTTTAGCGCCAACCTCGACCCCGCGTTCATTCTGGTTTTGTCCAAGCCAGTCCAGACGATTCTGATTTCTTCTTCGGATAAAGACCTATCCCGCTGGTTCTCTTTGGAAGGAGCTCCCATGCGTATGCACGGGGAAAATTCCAAGATGCCCCGGTCAACAGCGAAGTTGAACATCGTGTGAACCACGGCCAGTGTCCGGTTGGCGGCTATGGGCGCTCCCCTTTTCACAATGGAGTCCATGATGGCGATAATCTCTATTCTGGTGATGCTCCTGGCTTTCCTGTAACCAATAACGGGGATGATATCTTTCCGTAGAATCCTCTCATCCTCGCCAGCGCTCCGCTTTCTTGGCCTAGCCCGCATCTCAAGGTAAAGCTCCACCAAGTCCGAAATCGTTTCAGAGTCACGTTCGATGATGTTGGCGGTTACTTTCTCACGTCCTGGATCATAGCCTTTTTCGAGTTTTTGTAGCGCAGTGGCGTGGGCGGCGTGGGCATCAGCAAGGGACATCTTCGGATATTCGCCAAGAGTCATGCGCCGGGGTTTACCGTAGTACCGATAGAGGAATATCCAAACCTTTTTCGTCTTGGATACCCGTAACCCGAATCCCTTGTGATTATCCTCCCACACTTCAAACCGATCACTGGTATACTTTAGACTTTGGATGGTCTTGTCGGTGAATTTCATATCGGCTTCATCGCCCGAAAAATCCCTCTGGGTAGCAATTGGGTAGCATTTTAGCTGGGACTTACCAGTACGTCAAGAAACAAGTTGAAACAGGTATATGATTGAAATTATAGAGAGTTATAAGCATCAACATGGTCGCAAGGGTTCAGGTTGTTTCAGGAAGTAGCATGGGTAGCAGTCCCCTTGTCAGGGGGCCAATTAAACCCCCTCGCAACTGCGTTGCGGTCCCCCTTTCTAAGGGGGACAAAAGAGTGTTCTTCACCCCGCCGTCCTCGGTAGGGATGTCTGCGATTTGAGAGATGAAGGTCTTTGGCGTTTCACCGGGGCGTTTAGCCCCGATAAAACGCTTGCGGGCGGGACGCCCGCGCTCCCAGGGAAGGGGCGCCCCGGTGGGTCGCCCGGATATAAAACGCCTTAGGGCCTGGCGCCCTAAGGCTAAATAAAAACCAGTGTCAACTCTTCCCCGTAACGTATTCAGCGTGAAGGTGAACGACCGCAAACTCCGGTCTCTCATCAACCCGCCGACGGCTTTGCCGTTCCATCCACAACGGGTGATGATGGGCGGCCCATTTGGCGTCCACTTTCCCATGGATGATGGAGGTAATGCTCGGACGGGTATCCTTGTTGCCAACGGCCATAAATACATGCCCCAACAGGGCCAGGCCAAGCCCCACGCCAACTGCCGTATGGATCATGATCGCCAGGATCGGCGATGGAACGCTCCACATTATCAAACCCGTCACGGCGAGAGCCTTGGAACCGGCCACAGCCAGCGTGGCCCATGTCTTCTGGCCGGGATTAAACTTGTCGGCAGGCGGCAGATGGATGTTCCCGAACAAGGCTGAGACAGGTTTTTTCATCAGCCATTCGAGGTCCTTCCAACCCCATGTGGTGAGCAGACGCAGGTTTTCCTTCCAAACGCCTTTGTTACCCATCATGACAAGCAGAAGAGGCGCAACCAGGAAGATTACGCTTACGTACTGATGAGTCCGAACAAGTGACTGGCGTGTCGCGCCCTGGTCGCCCTTAAGGTTGAAATAGATCATCCCCACACCCGTCAGCAGAAGGGTAAGGACGGAAAACATCACCACGTTATGCAACCATCTCTCCGACGGGGTGAATCTTGTCACTGAATCCTTCATCGAAACACTTCCTTTCAAAGCCGCGATCCATCCCCGGCAACAGGGATGAAACACGGCGAAATTGGAAAACAGTGTGTATGGCGAACGGGCGGGCGGGTTAGCCCACCCACCCGTTTCCACTGAAAGACGTCAGTTGTTCTTCGCGCCCTCCCCGATCCATTTGAGGATGGCGTTGTAATCCGCGTCCCCGGCATTCATAAACTCGCCGCCAGCATGAGTGGAGCCGACTTTCGCCTTGGCCAAAATCCCGCTATCGGCTGGGCTGGAAACGTTCACGACGTCGGCGACGCCCTTGGCCGATTTGGAATTCTTGGTGTACGCGGAAAGGTCAAGCCCGCCGCTGTAATCAAATGTCGTGCTACCGTAGGCGCTGACAGGGTTCGCCGAGCCTGGCATATGGCACGCCTTGCACTTGTTCTTGAGGATCGGCAGGACGTGTTGCTTAAAGCTGACGCCGCTGGACGGGTAGGATTTGAGGGTCGGGAAAGTCCCGGCGGAAAGCGACCCGCGCGACCCCTGCCAGCCGTGATGCATGTTGCAACTCATCCTGGGAGCCGACGTCATTCCGCCAACCGGGGCTATCGTCACCATTGGGCGCACGGTGTTGTCGTATATCACCCAGGCCTTATAAGTCCACGTGCCGGAAGACGACGCGTCCGGCCCTTTGGCGGGATCGGAAGCTATCGTCGCATATGTGAAAAAGTTGCCAGCCTCGTTGCTGGTCATGCTTATCACCTTGCCCGTGACGTCTTTGAGGATGATCTCGCCGCCAGCCAGCGGCTGTGTGCCGGCCTTGTCCTTGAACAACGTGCCGCCAACAGTGAACGGGAAGTTTCCTGCCTTCCCGCCTGGGTTATGGCAGATGCCGCAGTCGCTACCGGCAAAGTGAAGCCCATTGCCCTGCGACACTCCAGACTCCGGCCCGTTGTCTTTCCCGGCGACGTGTCCCGACGGGGCTGGTTCCCATTTCATCCCATCCGGGGTAAAGGTTTGCGCGTTCGATACCGCAGTCATCAGCGATGACAGCATGAATATAAAAACACAAGCTCGTTTCATCACTAGCATATCCTTATATGATTGTGTTTGACGCTTGAC
>JADGAO010000210.1 GCA_015231995.1 Nitrospinota bacterium
GCCCTGAGCGAAGCCGAAGGGTTGCGAGGGGGTTTAATTAAACCCCTCCGGCGCGGAAAAGGGGGTTTTCCGTGGCGACTAACTACAACCCGCTCAATCCCAGCGTCTCGTTCATGCTTCCGGTCCTGTATCCCAGAAGGTCGAGCGCCACATACTTGAAACCGATCTCTTTGAGCCTGTCGTGTATCTTACGCGCCGTATCGGCGTCCACTGCCTTCGCCATCTCGTCGGACGCCAACTCTATCCGCGCCACGCCGCTGTGGTTTCTAACCCTCAGTTGCGTAAACCCCATGTCCCTCAGGAAATATTCCGCCTTCTCGACCATGCCAAGCTTTGCGCGGGTTATCTCGTCTCCATACGGGAAACGCGAGGCCAGGCAGGCGAACGCCGGTTTGTTCCATGTGGGCAGACCCATCTCATGGGACAGGGCGCGTATGTCGTTTTTGGCGATGCCGCATTCCCTTAACAGGCTTCGAACCCCGCGCTCGAGGGCCGCCACCGAGCCGGGCCTGTGATCGCGGGCGTCGTCGGCGTTGGCCCCGTCGAGCACGGTTGAAAATCCCTCTTTGGCCGCAAGTTGGGTCAGTTTGCCGAACAGCTCGCCTTTACAGTAGTAACAGCGGTTAACTGGGTTCTTGGAGAAACCTTCTATGTCAAGCTCCTCGGAGTCTATCACCATGTGCCGGGCGCCGATGAGCCTAGCCACGCTGATTGCGTTGTCCAGTTCCCTTTGCGGGTAGGTGGACGAACGCGCGGTCACGGCCAGCGTTTTTTCGACGCCGAGCGTGTCGTGGGCCACTTTCAGCAAAAAGGAGCTGTCCACCCCCCCGGAGAAAGCCACCAGGACGGAGCCGAGCGATTTAAGCTCAGCCTTGAGGCGTTCGAGTTTGGCGCGGGTTTCTTGCGTGACCGCGTAACTGGTTTTGTTCAATTTGAGTTTTCCTCGTCACCGTTTGTAGCCTGGTGTTTTTCGGCGATCTCTCCCTGCCCAGTATACACCGTAGGCTGTGTTCCCGCGATAAACGCCTCCAGCAGGCTGTCGTCGCCGGTGGAGTCGGTCAACAGCCCCGTTTTTTTGTCAATGCGCTCATGGACGATTTCCTCCGGCGGATCGAAATCGTGCGACGGATAATTCTTGAGCGCCTCTTTCATGAAGGCGAACCAGATGGGGATCGCGGCTCGGGCGCCGGTCTCTTTCTCCCCTATCGGGCGGTTGTCGTCCCTGCCCACCCATACGCCGCAGACGAAATCCGGCGTGAAACCGTTAAACCACGCGTCGTTGAAGCTGTTGGTAGTCCCGGTCTTCCCTGCGATGGACCTGCCAAGCTCCGAAACTTTTTTGGCGGTGCCTTCGGCCACGACGCTTTGCATCACGCTGGTCATCAGGTAAGCCACTTCCGGTTTTATCACCTGCTCGCCATACGGCTCGTTTTTCTCGACGACCGTCCCGGCGTTGTCCATGACCTGTTTTACGAAAAACGAGTTCATCCGCACCCCGCCGTTGGCCAGCGTCGCGTAGGCGCCCACCATCTCCTCCGGCGTCACCTGCGCCGAGCCCAAGGCCAGCGACAGCGTCGGATCGAGCTGGCTTTTGATCCCGAGAAGCTTGGCGTACTCGATGGCCTTGAGCACGCCTATCTGCGCCAGCACCTTGACCGTCACCACGTTGCGCGAGTGGGTGACGGCCTCCCGTATCCTTGTAGGGCCGAAGAATTCGCCCTCGAAATTCATCGGCCACCATTCTTTGAAACCCGTCAGCGCGATATCGAACGTCACCGGCTCGTCCACGACAATGGTGGCCGGAGTAAAGCCGTTGTCGAACGCGGCCGTGTAGATGATCGGCTTGAACGACGAGCCGGGCTGGCGCAGGGCCTGCACGGCGCGGTTGAACTTGGTGGACTCCGGGTCGTACCCTCCCACCATCGCCTTGATGGCGCCCGTCCGGGGATCGAGCGCGATGAGCGCCGACTGGGTGTCCGGCGTCTGGTCGAGAGCCAGCGGAAACACCCCGTCCGGGCCGGGTTTGCCCAGCGTTTTGACCTCGATGACATCGCCCTTCTTGAGGACTTTGCGGGCGTCTTCCACTTTGGCCGCCCACATCATGTCCGCATTGGGGTTGGCTTTGTGCGCCCAGTCCATATTGGCGATGGAGATGGCGCCCCGCTCCTCTCCGAGCGACACTTTGACAAGCCCCTTGTCCACGGCAGTCACCATCCCCTTCACCCTTCTGCCGGGGTGGAAAAAGTCCGCCGCGCTCTGCCGGGAGCTTTCCCTCGGATTGAGTTTACTCCAATCCGGTTTTTCGCCTTTATCGAGTTTTATCTGCCTGAGCGGACCGCGATAGCCAAGACGCCTGTCCAACTGCTCCAGACCGGCTATCACTGCGGAGTCGGCGCTCTGCTGGAGCTTCAGGTCCAGGGTTGTGTAAACTTTCAGCCCGCCCTTGTAGAGCTTCGCCACCCCGAACTGTTTTTCAAGATAGCGCCTCACATGCTCCACGAACCAGGGAGCCTTGTTGACCGGTTTTCGCCTTCCCGAAAGAACTATCGGTTCGCCAGCGGATTTGTCCCTCACCTCCGGCGTTATGTAGCCGACTGCGGCCAGCCTGCCGAGCACATGGGCGCGTCTGAACCTGGCTTTCTCCATATTGTTGTAGGGGGAGTAATTATGCGGCCCCTTGGGAAGCCCGGCGATCAACGCGATTTCCGCTATCGTAAGGTCGCCGAGCGCCTTGCCGAAATAGGTCTCCGCCGCCGCCGCCACGCCATAGGCCCCATGCCCGTAATAAACCTGGTTGAGGTATATCTCCAGTATCTCGTCCTTGCTGTAATTGCGCTCTATTTCCAGCGACAGGAGGGCTTCCCGCATCTTGCGCGAAAACGTGCGTTCCGGCGTGAGCAGGAGCACTTTGGCGACCTGCTGGGTTATGGAGCTTCCGCCCTGCACAACCCTGCCGGCCTTGATGTTCTCGTAAAAAGCGCGGAGGATGCCTTCGAAGTTTATCCCGTGATGTTCGTAGAAACTCGCGTCCTCCACGGCTATCGTGGCGAGGATGAGCGGCTTGGGTATGCTGGCGATGGGCGTGAGTATCCGTTTTTCTATGTAGAACTCTGCTATCAGCTCCCCGGAATCGTCGTAAACCCGCGTGGCAAGACTGGGGTTATAGCTTTTGAGCGCGTTCATGTCCGGCAGGTCTTCGCCGAAAAGCTTGGCGTAATAATAGCTCACCCCCGCCGCCATTGCGGTGGAGGAGCAAAGCGTCATGGCCACAGCCAGCAATAACGCCCGCGCAACGGTAGAACGCCCGTTTGCGCCTTTGGAGCCTGCGTTCGTCACGGCTTCTCCTTTTCGGCGGGTATGGCAAGCCCCAACCGTTTCATCACCATCTGCAGGTCTTCCCATACATCCTTTTTGGCCGCCGGGTTTCTCAACAGGTACGACGGATGGAACGTGGGCATAAGCGGGGTGTCGTGATAGCTGTGAAACTTCCCTCTGAGCTTCGATATGGAAGTCTCCGTCTTCAACAGCGTGGACGAGGCCACCGCGCCAAGCGAACAGATAACCTCGGGGCGTATCATGTCTATCTGCCGCAGAAGATACGGCTCGCATTTCTCCACTTCCGCAGGAAGGGGCGTGCGGTTGTCCGGCGGCCTGCATTTGAGGACGTTGGCTATGAAAACATCTTCCCGCTTCAAACCCATCGCCGCGATCATGCGCGTGAGCAACTGGCCGGCTTTGCCCACGAACGGCTCGCCCTGCTTGTCTTCATCCGCGCCGGGCGCTTCGCCGACAAACATGAGCCTTGCGCGGGGATTCCCAACACCAGGCACGGTCTTTGTCCGTGTCCTGCAAAGGGGGCATAGCCTGCACTCGCTTATTTCCGACACGATCTTCGAAAGGCTGTCGTTTTGCGCCTTCGCTTTTGGCGAAGCTGGGGTTGTCTCTGGTTTCGGTTTCATCTCTTCCACATCAAGCCGATCCAGCCAATCTGGCGGAAGGGCGCCGTCAATATGTTCATGTCCGTGTATCTTCAGCGTCTCAAGCTCCATCCTTAAAGCGGAGAGCTTCGCGCCCAGGTTTCCCACGCCGCTCATCACGTCCGGGGTTTCGACCCGTCTCGGACGGCGAGGGCCGTATCGAGTATCTTTCCGGCGATCGTCGTCTTCGGGGATTTGGGTATCTTCTCCACCGCCCCGGATTTGGTGATTATCGTCACCTCGTTGAAATCCGAGTTGAAACCGATATCTTTCCTCGACACGTCGTTTATCACCACGACGTCAAGGTTCTTGTTCCTGAGTTTTTCCAACCCATGCTCTTCGGCGCGTTCCGTCTCCGCCGCAAAACCGACCAACGTCTGGCTCTCCTTGCGTTTGCCCATCTCCATCAATATGTCGGGGTTGGGAGCCAGCGAAATCGTCCAATCCTCCTTCTTTTTCACTTTCCCGCCGGAACGCCCGTTGACATGGTAGTCTCCCACGGCGGCGGACATTATAAGCATGTCGGCGGTTTTGAAAGCCTCGCCCACGGCGTTAAGCATCTCATCGGCCGTCATAGCCTGTGTAAAAGCGACGCCCGTCGGCGGCTCCACGTCCATCGCCCCGGATATGAGCGTCACGGTGGCTCCCCTTCGAAGCGCCGCAGAAGCAATCGCCACCCCCATTTTGCCCGACGAGCGGTTGCCGATGTAACGCACGGCGTCAATAGGCTCTCGCGTGCCACCAGCGGTGACGACGACATTTAACCCATCCATGTCCGTTTTAAGGTTCAACGCCTCTTTCACCGCCGAAACGATATCTTCAACAGGGGCGAGTTTTCCCTCTCCCGTCTCGCCACAAGCCACCTCGCCCGCTGATGGGCCGACAAAACGGACTCCGCGTGTTTTGAGTCTGGCGATATTCTCCTGAACGGCCTGGTTGGCGTACATGGCCGGGTTCATGGCCGGAGCCATTATCACGGGGATATCCGCCGCCAACAGCATTGTCGAAAGAGTGTCGTCGGCGATCCCGTTGGCCATTTTTCCGATGATGCCGGCTGTGGCCGGGGCGATGACCATCAACGACGCGGAACGGGGAACGGATATGTGAGGCATGGGATCGTCTCCCGGTTCCGGCAAACCCGCCCTTATTACCGGCGATCCGGTCAAGGCCTCGAATGTGAGAGGGGTGACGAATTTCTCGGCGTTGCGCGTCATGACGGCCTGGACGCCAAGCCCAAGCTCCATCAGTTTCCGGGCAAGCTCCGCCCCTTTGTAGGCGGCTATGCCGCCAGTCACGCCGAGAACCACCTTGATCCCAGGATTCATCTCATCACCAAACTTGCTATTATAACAAAAAGGCGGAGATGTGGGTTTTTGGGATGGAACGATTCCTTGATCCCAGATTTTCCATTAGGGCTGGTTTCTAATGGAAACCATTAGGGTAAGCAATTGATTGGATTGCCGAACAGGAATAGAAAGTTGGGAGTAAGGCGGTTACTTTTTTCCCTATTCCCTGGGAGCGCGGGCGTCCCGCCCGCAAGCGTTTTATCGGGGCTAAACGCCC
>JADGAO010000211.1 GCA_015231995.1 Nitrospinota bacterium
CGCTCGTTCAGAATGACAATATTCGCGTTGCTCAGAATGACAGTGACGATAGATTCTTCACTTCGTTCAGAATGACAATGTTCGTGCGCTCAGAATGACAATGACCGCTACTTGTCATCCTGAGGGAGGCCTCGACCGAAGGATCAAAGTACAATGGAACAATTCCTTTTGATAGATTCTTCACTTCGCTACGCTCGTTCAGAATGACAATATTCGCTTCGCTCAGAATGACATGGTCGTGCGCCCAGAACGACAATATCGCATTACTCCAACAGGTTTACCGAATGGAACGAGTCTACCACAATTCATTACCACAAGGAAGAGCTAATTACGCCAATTATCGCCGACAGGATGGATTGGGCAAACGAGACGCTGGTCGTGACGGATATCCGTCCTTCCGACCTGACTCGTAGCCATTGGCTGAACTCCAGAGCCAGATAGGTTCCCGCAAGGCACGACAGCCCGTATGCGAGGATTGACGGAAGAGGCGGCAACGATAACGCGCCGATAAACAGGCCCGCATACGCGGCCACCAACATCGGCCATTTGGGTTTGGCCTGCGGGGCTATCTTCAGCGAAAAAAGGGAGAGAGCGTCGCCAGCCGCATGGTATAGCGGGAACAACGCCACCAGTTTGGCGGAAGTCAATTGAGACGCCAGCGCCCCTTCCAGAGCCGCCGCCAACGACGTGAAGAGCATCAAATACAGCATGGGCGGTTCCAGGGCCACGCCAAAGCTCAACCCTTGCGGAGGGGCCGTTTGGGTCGTGCGGACATTGATTCCGCCGATTGTGAGACCCATTGCGGCAACGCACATGGCAAGCGTGGCGTAATGGCCGATGTCCGTACCTGTGGCGATGGATGCAAGGCATCCGCCGAGTATCCTGCCAGCCAGCGACCAGTAGATCACCGTCCGTGTTTGAGCCGGGTCTATCTCCAACAGCCTCATGCGAAGCCCCATGGAATTTAGCGCCCACGCGCTGGCGGCCATGACCAGGCTGACAAGCCCCATGTCGGCAGTGGCCAGCATCGCCAGAGCCAGGCTCCCCGCCATCAGCGCCTGCGGATGGCGTATATGGACGTATGAAAAAATTGCGGCGAAAAGAGGGGCGGGAAACAGCATGGCCGCCATGCCCGGGGCGGCGGAGCCTATCCTGCCCGTCTCGCCGGTGAAGATGATAAAGACAATCATCGTCAACGTCATCGAACAGGTGAAGGCTATGACGGAGAGCCTGTTATTATTTTGCATAATTCCCTATTGGCGCGGATAGTTGATGCTCGAGGGGGCGTTCTTCACCCCGCCGTCCTTCGGTAGGGGCGGTTCGTGAACCGCCCTTCCTGAAGACGGGCGCATCACGATGCGCCCCTACGAGGATGGTGGTTAAGAGAAACCACGCCAAGCGTTCAGGGGATTGCTTCGCTTCGCTCGCAATGACAGGGGATTGCTTCGTGGAGTTTATCCTGAGCGTGGCGAAGGGGCGCAATGACAATAGAGCGCCAATTATGCAAGGTCTCCCATGCAGGATGGCGCCTGCGTATGATAATATGAATGGTAACGACATAATTATGGGAGCCGATATCCAATGAATTACAACCGAACCAACACCGCTTACGCTGGTTACCGCAGCGCCGAAGCCGACGCCGCCGAACAAAAGCGTTTCATTATACGTGTCTATAACTGGATGGCCGCTGGCCTGGGGCTGACCGCTTTGATGGCCGGTTCCGTGGCGGCTGACAAAGCCATGTTCCAGCTGATCTTCGGCAACCCGATGATAGTCATCGGCCTGATAATCGCGCAGTTGGGACTGGTCTTCTGGCTGGCCGCAAGAGTACAGCAGATGAGCGCCAAGACCGCCACAATGGTTTTCCTGGGCTATTCGGCTCTCACGGGCGTCACCTTCGCCTCCATCTTCGTGGTGTATCCAATCGCCACGGTGGGAAGCGCCTTTGTCGTGACGGCCGGATCGTTTGGCGCCATGAGCCTGTACGGTTACACGACCAAAAGCGACCTTACATCGTGGGGTAGCTTTCTGTTCATGGGGCTTATTGGCATCCTGCTGGCGTCTCTGGTGAACATCTGGCTGGCAAGCCCGGCGGTGCAGTGGTTTGTCACTTACGCCGGAGTCCTTATCTTCACCGGCCTGACTGCGTATGACACCCAGAGGATCAAGACGATGAACATCCTCGGCAACGAAGGCACGGACGAGGACACCAAGGAAGCTATCAGCGGGGCGTTGACGCTGTATCTGGATTTCATCAACCTGTTCCTGATGATCCTGCGCATCATGGGCGGCGGCGGTAGCCGGGACTAACAACCATCTGCGATGGGGCAAAGGCGGTCTGCGCGGTCTGCGTTCCGGCATGATCACTTTGCCTCATCGGGTTTAGAGTAAACGGCCTTCATCTCTTCCGAAAAGGGGCGGTTGGCGGTTTCCTGCGTTTTCCACATACGCAGGATTTCGTCTGCGGTAAGACGGATCGCCGCTTCTGTCCAGTGTGGATCGCCCTTCTGCATGTACCAGCTCAAATCCACACCCGCCGCCCATTTGCCTTGCGACTCATAGGCCAACACCTTTACACCTTCGGCGCGGAGCTGGCTGATCGCAGGCAATAGCCGCGTAATATTGTCGTCGGGCTGGATAAATAAAATGAAATCCATCCCACGCTCCCGCGCCTTGCGGCTGACGGCTTTCGCCGCATGATAGAAATAATAGGAGCTTTCGGCGGGTGTGAGCGAACGCACACCGCCCTGTAGCGGGGCAAGGTTATGAGGTCTGGAAAAAGGAATCGAAGAGGCGTTATCGGTTTGTGGCGGAGCAGACGCATTGATGGCCTTCTCTTCGAGGGTATTCGGCGCAACGGCCTGCGTCCCGCCTCCAAGCGCTTCAAAACCCCTTAGCGATAACCATTGCCAGTCATCTTCCTGCTCTATCTGGAACTCAAGTATGCTGTTCGGGTTGACGGTAAATGGAATCTCAAAAGTCTGCCAGTTTTTCCCGACGATAACCTCTCGAACGGAACGATATATGCCGCCCTCGAATATCCCTATCCGTATCCGTGAAGCTGTCACGGAGTTCTTCGCCTCAAAGCGGGCGATAATCCGTCCTTCTGGATGGATGGCGACAAACCGTTCGGTGCGCCACAACGA
Source organism: Nitrospinota bacterium (assembly GCA_015231995.1). Lineage (GTDB taxonomy): Bacteria > Nitrospinota_A > UBA7883 > UBA7883 > JACRLM01 > JADGAO01. The sequence goes on from JADGAO010000211.1 coordinate 3,147, forward strand.
ATATGGCCCTGTAGTTTTTATTTTTAACGCCGGCTGGGGTTCATCGGGCATCTCAACGAACTTCCCGTTCTCCACTTTCCAGTCAATGGGACGCCACCCTGCGTCTCTCGTGGAGCCGACCGGTTTGGTCGGGGCGAGGAAAAATTTGTTTTTACTCCGGTCTGGAACTTTAAAATCCACCGAAAATTTCGCTTTTAGCCAATAAAACATGGATTGTTTCAGCAACCTGGAGGTGAATTTTTCCATGAAATGGTTGCGATCCGGGGAATAATAGTTGGTCGCAAACTCCTGGGCGCGATCAATAACATCCAGCGAACCGTCCGGCGTCTCACGGAAATTGATCAGGCTCAGATGATTCGAACTCCAGTTGACGCCCCTGGTTTGAACGACTAGAAGGCTCGGCGATTTCTTGGCCATTCTGGGATCGCTGAAGAAAAGCGAGATCGGATCCATCCCTATCGCGTAGGAGTAGCAAACCTTCCCGCTCCTGGCCCCAAGGACTTCCGGCAGGGTGTCTTTTTGATCGAGAAAGGAGCCCGCGATATTCGAGTCCCCGATAACGACAATGTCGTACTTATCCCGCCTCTCGATTTCCGGCCGGTTGCGCCACCCGTACGAATCGGTAAACCACTCCACAGGTTTGCCATGATCCAGGGTCGTGTCGCCCCTCTGGTAGTATCCGTATTCCTTCTCCTTTATGACATGAAGGTTCGGATAAAAGCCGCCCGGATAACGGTATGGATCCGCCACAGCCGCCTCCCATACCCGGAAGGTGAACATGTCTATCGGCAAGACGAAAAGCTCCAGCGCCTGCAAGATGAAAAATGGGGTGACCAGCAACAGGACTCGTATAAAAATACGCCTGACGTCCCTGCTCTCCGGCTTGCTTAATAATGTTATTTCCATGTTATTTAGAACTGAAAATATATGAATGGGGTTCCGCCGATACGGCCCATCAGTAGAATAAGAGCCAGCGAGAGAAAATAAGCGCCCCACCGATATCCCGCAGGCAATATAACAAAAGCCGAACCGTCATCTTTATCCCGAACCCTGAATGATATGATCATATAACATGCCGTCAGCGCAAACACATAGACCGGCATAAGCGATATTTTGTCGAGAGGCCGTATAAGCCAGCCCAGCCCCAACGCTTTGATCGGGTGGAGCGGAACGCCTTCTTTTATGACTATCGTCAGGTATTGAAACGCCTCGACGGGTATATAAGCGATATTGGCCCATATCGTCAACGCCTGCGAAAGATTCTCGGCGCGGAACATCACCCACGCCCAGCAGACCATCGAATATGTTATTGCGATGAGAATGGCCCGGCATAATGTTGGGAATCGTGACAGAAGAGTGTTCTCGGCTATCCATCGGGCCATCGGCGTGAGCATGTGAGTGAGAAAATAATATAAACCGTGCAGGGCGCCCCATATAAAGAACGTCCAGTTTGCGCCATGCCACAGCCCGCACAGCAGGAACACGATCCACAGGTTCATGAACCATCGCCATTTGGGGACGCGGTTCCCGCCCAACGGGATGTAGAGATAGTCGCGGAACCATGAAGACAGCGAGATATGCCATCGTTGCCAGAATTCGGGAACGCTCGTGGCCATGTAGGGGCGGTTGAAGTTCTCGATTAATTCAAACCCAAGTATCCGCGACACCCCCCTTGCGATGTCGGTGTAGGCGGAGAAATCGAAAAAAATCTGGAACGAAAAAGCGATCGTCGCCACAAGCGCGCTTGCGCCGCTGTATTCGCCGGGCGCGGAGTAAACAGGATTGACGATCAACGCGAAGTTGTCCGCAAGGACGATCTTTTTGAAAAACCCTAGTAGCATCAGCCGCAGTCCCGAAACCACACGGTCATACTCGAACCGGATCGTTTTGGTATCGTCGCGTCCCAGCAGATGGGTGTGCAGTTGAGGGATGAAGTGCGTCCCCCGTTCAATAGGCCCGGCGACCAGTTGCGGGAAAAAAGCTTTGTAGAGAAGCAGGATGCCGAGGTGTCGTTCGGCTGGCATATCGCGCCGGTAAACGTCTATCAGATAGCTGATTCCCTGAAACGTGTAGAAGGAAATACCCATCGGTAACAGTACGTTCAACGCTGGCAGATTTACGTTCAATCCGATGGTTTCGGCGAACGCGTGGGATTGGGCTTCGAAAAAGTTGTAATACTTGAAGACGAAGAGCATTCCGAGGTTTACGCCTATACCGAGGAAAAAGACGGTTTTCCTCTTCCATTCTTCCGCATAGCGATCCAGCCCCAGCGCGGCTATATAGAAGGAGAGCGTGGAGAAAAGCAGTAAAAGGGCGTAAACCGGTTTCCACGCCATATAAAAATAGTAGCTGGCGAGAACCAGAT